>JAEDMN010000152.1 GCA_016302985.1 Kiritimatiellia bacterium
CTGGACGTCTTGGTAGGGACCGTTGTCCTCAACGGTCCGTGCCGAACGGGAATATAAGGGGTGTAGGATAGGATGGAGAACCGACAGGAATACGTCGCGGCGGCGCTGCGCATTGCAATTGGATGGCACTTCCTCTACGAAGGCGTGTGGAAGCTCTGCCAGGACAACTGGACCGCGGCGGGTTTCCTCAAGTCCAGTGAATGGATCGCGGGACCGCTGTTCAAGGCGGTCGCCGCGAATCCCGTGGCGATGCGCGCCGTCGACCTTGCGAACGAGTGGGGACTCGTGCTGATCGGCCTCGGCCTGATCGCCGGCGTGCTGTCCCGGGTCGCGGCCGGCGCGGGCGCGCTGATGCTCGCGTTCTTCTACGTCTGCCAGCCGCCGTGGCTGAACGCGACGGGCGACGCGCACTACCTGTTCCTCGACATCCGTCTCGTCGAGGCGGTCGCGCTCGTGCTGCTCGCGTGCGGGCCCGGGCCGGGACTCGGAGACCTCGCGAAGGGCCTGTGGGCGAAGGTCGTCCGGAAGGACGCGGCGCCCGACCTCGGCCGCCGCGAGTGGATCGGCGGCCTGGCGTCCTGCGGCGTGCTCGCGACGTTCGGCGGACTCTTCGCGCGCTGGAAATGGGGCCCGAAGGTGGATGCCGTCACGAGCGCGACGGCGAAGGCCTTCGAGTTCACGGGCCTCGACAAGCTCTCGCACCCGATCGACCAGTTCCTGCAGATCGGGCAGCTCAAGCTCAGCCGGCTCATCCTCGGCGGCGGCATGATCTCGGGCTACGCGCATCCGCGCGACCTCAAGTACCTGAGCGGCCCGAACGGCCTGATGAAGGCGTACAACACGCCCGACCGCACGCGCCATACGCTCGCCTTCGCCGAGAAGGCCGGCATCAACACGATCATCATCAACCCGCTGCTGATCGACACGGTCACGGACTACTGGAAGCGCACGGGCGGCAAGATCCAGTTCATCACCAACTGCGGCTACCACGGTGCGCCGGGCGCGGGCGAGGAGGAGATCGCGAAGGGGCTCGTGAAGGGCGCGCAGATGAGCGTGGACCGCGGCGCGGCGAGCTGCTTCATGCGCGGCGAGTACACGGACAACATGGCAGTCAAGGGGCAGGACAAGCTCTTTCGAAACTGCCTGGCGGAGATGAAGAAGCTCGGCGTGCCGATCGGCATTGGCTGCCACGAGTGGAAGACCGTGAAGTTCTGCCTCGAGCACGACATCGTGCCGGACTACTGGATGCTCACGTTCAACAGCCGCAAATATTGGAGCGCGACCCCCTCCTTCGGCACGAACCACGACAACTGCTGGTGCACGGATCCCGAGGGGCTCAGGGCCTACATGCCCACCGTGAAGCAGCCGTGGATCGCGTTCAAGGTGCTCGGCGCCGGCGCCATCCATCCGCGCGAGGGCTTCCCGTACGCGTTCAACAACGGCGCGGACGCCATCTGCGTCGGCATGTTCGACTTCCAGATGGTCGAGAACGTGAACCTCGTGAACAAGATCTTCGAGAAGGGGCTCCCCGAACGGAAGCGCCCCTGGCATTCGTAGGAGGATGGGCATGAAGCGCCAAGTAAAGACACTTCTAAAACTGTTCGTCGTGTGCGCCGTGTTTGAGGCCGGGGCCGTCGGCACGGTCTTCAATGCCGGTGTGGCGCTGCGCGCGAACGTGGCGGGTGCGGGTGCGGCGTCGAATCCGTGCGAGGTGAGCGGCGGCACGTGGTCCTGGCTCGACGTGGACGTCGCCGGCGGAACCGAGACGCTCGCGGCGACGCCCGGCACGGCGACGCGCATCGCGGGAAAGGGCTTCTCGTCCGCCGACGGCGTGGAGTTCGCCGCCAACACGGGTGACGCGGCCGTCTATCTCGACGGCGACGCCGCGGCCTTCCCCCAGCCGTTCGAGACGGACGAAATCTACGTCGCCCCGGCGAACGGACACGCGGGCGTGGTGCGCTTCGTCGTGGCCGAGGACGGCTGGTACTCCGCCACGGCGGAGTTCAAGGGACTGGACAACGGCGACGCCTACGGCTACATCTTCGTGGACGGCGTGGACTGCGCGGCGGGTCGCTTCTCGCTGCAGAACAAGGACTTCTTCAGCAAGGTGTTCTGCGCGCAGGTCACGCCGCGCCATCTCGCGGCCGGGACCGCGATCGACTTCAAGGTCGTGCCGACGGATGCGTACGCGCGGGAGATGAGCGCGGTCCGCGCGATCGTCCGCAAGGAGGTCCCCGGCGCGTTCTACGACCTGGGGACGGCCCTGGCCGAGTCCGTGAACAAGAGCTTCGCCAATCCGCTGCAGGATGCCCAAGGCGGGGTCTGGGGCTTCTACTACCGTCCGGGCAATGGCCGCGTCTACAAGATGAACACGTTCGTGCCGAGCTTCGGGAAGGGGTTCTTGTACGACACTTACCAGCAGATCCTCGTCAACGCGGAGACGACCAACAACCTGGCGCTCGGCCTCAATCCCTGGGAGAAGAACCGTCCCGGCGAGATGGACGTCCATCCGAAGGCCACCAAGTGGAAGGACGGGACCCCGGTCCAGGCCTTCGCGCGCTTCTTTCCGCCGAAGCCGGGCTACTACTCCGGCACGCTGGCGCTGCGCGGCGTCACGACCAGAACCGGCACCGATGGCGCGTATGGACACGTCTGCGTGGGCGGGAACCGCGAGATCGCGAAGGTGTTCTACCGCGCGACCGGTTCGGGCGCTCAGTCGGGAATGGTCCATTTCGGGCCGGTTTACCTGATGGCGGGCGAGCCGCTTGACTTCTTCGTGGACCCCGGCCCCGCGGGGTATGAAGGGATGGACCGCGCACTGGGGTCGCTCGTGCTTCGGCGCGAGGAGGACTACGTCGAGCCGGGCAAGACGGTCTACGACGCCAACGTCGCGCTGCACGACAACATCGATGCGAATAACAAGCCCGTGTCCAATCCGCGTGTGCTCGCCGACGGCGCGAAGTGGGAGTGGGGGTATTCAACTGGACTGGCGGATGCCCTGACGCTGTTCACGGCCGCCCAGACCGGGAGCAATAACGATTGCTACGGCTATTCGGACACCGCCAACGGCTTCTACAACCAGATCCTCGTACGCACCGCGAACACGATGTGGATCACGCTACTGAGCAACAACCCCATCCTGCTGCCGGTCGTCCCCTACATGTTCAACGCGCACCCGTCGGAAAAGGCGAAGACCGTCGTCCGGTTCACGCCTTCGCGGGACGGACGCTATACGGTCAAGATGCGCGGCCGCGCCTTCGCCGCCGGCAACAACGACCACGTCAACTTCTTCACGGTCGTGAACGGGCGGCTGCTGGGTAGGATCTCCGACCGCCAGGCGTACGACGACAACGTGAAGGCCTACCCCAACCAGGACATCCCGACCCTGGTGTTCGAGGACGTCGACCTGCATGCGGGCGACGACGTGCGCCTGGTGATCGATCCCAACGTGAACCAGGGCAGCGACCGCTGTGGCGGCAGCTTCGCGGTGATCCGCGAGGGCGACATCCCTGGGCCCGGCACGGACGGCGTCGTCAACTTCGCTTGCTTCACGCCGGGAGACTCCACCCGCGTCTCGGCGTTCGCGGAGCAGGGTCGGGTGAAGTCCGGCACGACGTGGAACGCGTTCCCCGTCTGCACGAACGCGACGGCCGCGCTCGAATCGGACGGCGCGACGAAGCGCAACGCGTGGTTCGCATTCTCCACGACGAACGACACGGCGTCGGCCGTCGGCGGCAGTCCGTCGGCGGCGTCCGGCCAGGCGCTCTACAACGGCTGGATCCGCGCGGCGGCCGGGGAGTCGGTCGACTTCGTCTTCGGCAGGCTCGCGCCCGGCAACCGCTACACGCTCTGCCTCTACAGCGCGCGCGGCAGGGACGCCGGCAACGCGGTGTTCACGGTCGGCGGCGAAAGCCGGGCGGTCAACTGCACGGTCGTCGCGACCATGACGGACGTCCCGGTCTACAACGAGCGCCTTTGGTTCGACAGCCCCTTCAACAGCTACGTCGTGTTCGAGGACGTCGAGGCGGATGCGAACGGCGAGATCCGGGGGCAGTTCGCCTGTCCGGCGGGAGCGGACGAGGCGGCGTTCAACGGCGCGCAGATCTCGGGCGTCTTCCCGCCCTATGTCGCCGTCGGCACGCTCCTGGTCGTCAGATAACTCCTTTCGTACCTCCGGCGGGCCCTCTACCGCAACAAGGCGTGAAGAATCCAATCCCGACGTCCCGTCGCCGCCCAGACGGGTCGGATTGGGTCGTGGATGAGGACGAAAGGGACGAAAGCGACGAACGCGACGAAAGGGAGCGCACGTACGTTTCGCTTTCCCCCTGACCGACACGTCTCTCCCTCCTCCCGTTCGTCCCGCCCGTCCCTCTCGTCCTGCGTCATGACCCTCGACGACCCATCATCGGCCGGTCGTCAGAAGGTTCGCGCCACCCGGCGCTGGCCGGGGCATTTTCAGCGCCGCCCGGCGCTGGCAGGACTGTTTCTGGCGCCGCTTGGCGCTGGCTCTTGGGGGATGGGATTGCGTTTCGGAGTGGTTTGTCAGTTGTAGACCGAAATGAATGAGGTTGACTACCGCGAAATGGGGAGACTCCAGGGCAAAGGACGGTGCGCCCGGAGTGCGTCTGTGCTATAATATTCCCCTTTTTTTGCCAGGTCCTCCGGCGAGGATCCGCTCATATGCTCCATCAGCGCAGTATAGTGGAATCGCAACAGCTTGTTCTGCGCCTCCAGCCACCGGATCTTCTCTTCCGCGGAGAGGTTGCCCGGAACGGATGCCGGATCCGTCGCGCACAGGATCCGCTCCACGGCCCGGGATGAACGCTTCGATTTCATGGCGGTAGTTTATCAAATCCTTGGCCTCGGCATGCCGTGCGAACTTCCGGCCATCGCGCGACGCCCATGATTCGTCACCGGCTTTGAATCTTCGCTGCCAGTCCCTTACGGTGTATGGTCTCAGTCCGAGTGCCTTTGCCGACTTGCGGAACCCCATGCCCTGCTTGAACAACTCAAGGCATGCGGTCTTCTTGCTGACTTCAATTGGCTTGGCCTTCGCGCACTTTGACTCCCAGTCGCCAAGCTGTCCGTTGATTTGCTGTGTCATTAGTCTCCTTTTCTCGACAAAAAGGAGACACTAACGTCAATTCCTGCCGTGTCTCAAATTCGGGGAGTAGTGCAGCCCATGATGTGCCCCCCCCACCATTGACTGAAAGAGCTCCAAAAGCCAGCGAGAATCCGCATGTAGGTACAGGTACGTGTGTGGACAAAGTTGAGATCCGCTTGGAACCGTCGGATCCCAAAGAGTTTAAGGAGAAACTGTTAGAGAAGAAAATAGCACGGCGCACTCTTCACTACGCCAATGGGCAGACGAAGGAGGAGGTCTGGCGTGCAAATTCGTTCACAGAGAACTCAAATCTGATGTGCAATATTCAAAGTTCTGCCGTTTATCGTACTGCCGCCCAAAAAGGTATTGTCAGGATTTCATACCACGTTTAGTCAAAACCATACCCGCCAGCCAGTAGCCAGCGCAACACCCGTTGCATAGCCCTGTGCTGACGATGCTTTCTTGCTTGTTGGCGATAGTATAGCAGTTTCGGATTGGGTTTACAAAGGCGGGCTTCAGCCGGAGATTCCGCCTTTCGGCGGCACTGCCCCAGGGGCGTTGCCGCAATCTAAACGGAAAGATGATGGTGTAATATCCCGCGTTGCTGCCGCAGAAGGAATCGCGATGAAACATACCGTTCAAATTTCCGAGACGCTTCAACGCCCGGTCGAAGTGGGAGCCGATTCGTCCGTCGAGGCCGAAGCGATGGTGCATCGGCTTTGCCGGACCGGCGGGAGTCGTTCATCCCGCCCGCCGTCAGCGCCAAGCCGCCCGTCGGGCGCAACGATCCGTGTCCCTGCGGGGCGGGTCTCAAGTGCAAGAAATGCTGCGGAAGGGTACGGGCCTGAATGCGGACTTCTGGGAGCGCATTAACGGCCCGTCCGCCTCGCGCTCGACGTCCCAGGCGTGCCATTCGCGGAAGGCGTGATACGTCCGGCTCCAGCCGTATTCTTCGAGGATCGAGATGCAGTCGGCGAGAAACTCTCCGGCGTTCGGCCCACGGCAGGACGCCGTTGACGAAAGACATCCCCGAAGTTCGCCCTGACCCGGCGCCGGACCTCCTGCTCTCGATCCTTCGCTCGATCAAGCCGACCCGGCCGAAAGGAGTCCGGATACGCGTTCGACCGTCCTCTCGCAGCATTTGAGAATCGAGGCATCGCCCGCGTAGACGTGAACCGTCTTCCGGGTCCGGGTAATGCCCGTGTAGAGAATCTCACGCGTCAGCAGCGGACTGTTCCCGTCGGGCGGAAGGACGACTGCAATGTCGGCGAACTCGGATCCCTGCGACTTGTGAATTGTCATCGCAAACGCCACCTCCGTGCTGTCCAGGAGCTCGATGCGCACCATCCGGCAAGCACCATCCGCCACGGGGAGATAGAGTTCCTTGGGCTTGTCCGGCATCAGAACGCCCACATCTCCGTTGGCCACGCCAAGCGCGCGGTCGTTCTTCGTGATCATGACGGGGATCGGACAAGAGGGATGGGCCGCAGACCCGGCCAGGGTCTTGAGAATGTAGTCGTTGAGGCGATCCGCGCCATATGCGCCCGAGCGCAACGCGCAGAGGACGCGGAAGTCGTTCAGCTGACCGAGCGCCTCCTCCGGTTCGGTCGCCTTGATGAAATCCTTGAATCCCTCCTGGACGAGGGATCTGAAGTCGCCCCAGCCGCCGGGATTGAAAGCATCGAGTCCGTCCAGCTTCTGGTAGCGCGTCGTCTTGCCGTTCGACCCAAGGCACTTGAGCGCCCCGGCTCCGTCGCCCGCGTTGACGGCTTCGGCCAGCGTGGCGATCTCCCCTCCCTGCTTGAACCGCTTGCTGACCGAAAGACGCGAGGTCTTGATCCAGTCCAAATGGCAAAGGTCGCCGAACACCCGCCCCCGGTCCACCGACGCGAGCTGATGCTCGTCACCGACCAGAGTCAGCCGGCATCCCTCCGGCAGCGCGTCAAGGAGCTTCGACATCAGGGGCAAGTCGATCATGCTCGCCTCGTCCACGATGAGCCAGTCGGCAGCCAAGGGATTGTCCTTGCCGTGCTTGAACGTCACGAAGTCCGCATTGGATCCGAGCAACCGATGGATGGTGACGGCCTTCTCGCCGTCCGTGACGATCTCGGACAGGGACTCCGACATCCGGTTCGCGGCCTTGCCCGTCGGCGCCGCCAGCAGAAGACGGAGGTCCGGCTTCGTCCGCTGGAACAGCTTCACGGCACGGGCAATCGTGTAGGTCTTCCCCGTTCCGGGACCGCCGGTCAGGATCGAGAAACGCGAGGTGTTCATGTCGATGACGGCGGCCCGCTGCTCGTCCGAGAGGTTGCCGAAGACAGGATCATCGGGAATCTCCACCGTCCGGTCGCCCTCGCCGTCCCTTGAGAGCTCCTTGAGCCTTTCAATGACATTGCGTTCATACCGCCAGTTGCGCCGCGTGTAGAGCAAGTCGCCGGAAAGAACGAACGGCGCGGAATCGTCCGGCACCACGGACACAACGCCATTCGCGGCCTTCAGCGCGGCAAGCTCCTGCGGATTGCCGATGCTGACGCACACGTCACCGTCATCGATCCGGTCGACAACTCTCTGGCAGATGTCCGCCACGGAAGCCGCCGAGGCGTCTCCGCCCATCATCCTGAACACGAGGTCCCTTGCGCAATCCTTCATCTCACGCCTCCCTGATGCCGAGTGCGGCGGCCAGTTCGTCCAACATCGCCTCCGGCGGACGGTCGGCGAAGACCGGCGCCGCCCCGTCTGCCGCGATGCCCCTGAGGAAATAATACCTCACGCCGCCGAAATTCCTCTCCCACGAATACCCTTCCTTCAGGGTCTCCTTCAGGAAACGGTGCAGGACAACCGAATAGAGGAGATACTGGAAGAAGTATCCGGCGTCCGCCATCTCCTCCGTGACTCCGGCCCGGTCGAAGCCGGAAGCGGAGCGGTTCAGGATGTTCGACTTCCAGTCGACGACGTAATAGTAGTCGCCGTGCTGGAAGACAAGGTCGAGAAATCCCTTGATGAAACCGTCCGGAATCGGTTTCCTCCAGTTC
>JAEDMN010000153.1 GCA_016302985.1 Kiritimatiellia bacterium
CCGGCCGCCGAGCCGCCGAAGGCCGGGGAGCCCGTTCCCGCCGCCCCCGCGCCGGCCGCCGAGCCGCCGAAGGCCGGGGAGCCCGCGGGCGAAGGGGGGCCGGTTTCGTTCCGCTGCCCGGGGTGCGGCCAGGAGATCGAGGCTCCCGCCGAAGCGATCGGCTGCGAGGCCGAATGTCCGATGTGCGGCCGCATCCTCGTCGTGCCGAAGGCGTCCGAACCAGACACGATGTACGGTCCCTCGACTGGTGCCGACCGGCCGAAGGCGGAGGAGCCCGTCGTGACGGCGAAGGAGGCCGAGGACATGGATCCGCAGCAGCTGAAGAACCGCACGATCCGCATTGACACGACGCTGTTCGGCCTCGACGACGACGATGACGACGACGACTCGCCGCGGCGGCCCGAGACGCCGCCGCCGGGCGAGGAGAAGATGATTTCCTTCTTCTGCAGGAACTGCCATCAGGAGATCGAGGCGACGGCGGACATGGCCGGCTCGCAGTGCGCGTGCCCGAACTGCGGGAACTCCCTCGAGGTTCCCTACTTCTCCGACAGCGGCTCGATCCACGACGACTCGGCCGCCAGGCGCGAGGAGCAGCGTAGGATCGAGGCCCAGAAGCACAGCACGATGCGCATCAACCTCGACGACTTCTAATCAGATCCGCCAGGAGGCAAATGAAAGACATGACGATCAGCAGAAGGGGGTTCGCCGGCATGCTCGCGGCCGCGGCCGGGGCGTTCGCCGCGGGGTGCACGACCTGTGCCGGCGGGCGGAAGCTCCGCCTGGCGGTGCAGATGTGGAGCGTCGAGAAGCTCTGGAAGAAGGACCTCCCCGGCGCCTTCGCGAAGCTCCGCGCGATGGGCTACGAGGGCGTGCAGTCCCTCGCGTTCCTGGACCAGGACCGCGGCGTGCTCGAGCGGGCGCTGAAGGACAACGGCCTGGTCGTCGTCGACATGCCGTTCCGGCGGGCGATGATGGCGCCGGGCAAGATCGACTCCTATCTTGAGTTCTGCGACCAGTTCGGCGTGAAGTTCGTCTACGACCCCTGGGAGCCGTGCAAGACGGCGGACGAGTGGAAGCGGGTCGCGGACGAGCTGGCGGAACTGGGATGCCGCCTGGCCGCGCGCGGGATGCGGGTCGGCTACCACAACCACCGCCACGAACTGGAGACGAAGTACCCGGACGGCCTGACGCCGATGGACATCCTCGCGGACCGCGGCCTGCCGTTCGAGCTGGACGTCGGCCACGTGAAGCTCGGCGGCGGCGACCCGGTGGCGTGGCTGAAGCGCCTCGCGGGGCGCGTGCCCTCGATCCACGCGAAGCCCGGCGGCGGCAACGCGACGGGCTGCGCGGAGGACGCGAACGACTGGTCGGCGATCCTGCCGGCCGCCCGTGCGGCCGGGGCCGAATGGGCCGTCGTCGAATGCGAGACGCGGCGCGACACCTTCGAGGACGTCGACGCGAGCGCGAAGTACCTCCTTCCCAGGATCTGACCGGAGACGGACGTCGCACCATGACGATTACGCGCGAACCGCCCTACGAGGACGCGGCCCGGGACTGGCTGGACGAGCTGCGCCGGCGCGCCGTGACGGCCTTCTCCTCCGTCGGCCGCGCCGTCCTGCTGCTGGCCGAATCCCTCGCCTGCCTGCCGGGCGTGCTCGCGCGCCGCGAGGCGCGCGCGTCGTTTGTGCGACAGCTCTATGCCGCGGGCATCCGCACGCTGCCCGTGATCACGGTCGTCGGCCTGTTCACGGGCATGATCCTCGGCCTCCAGGTCGGGCTCATCCTGATGCGCTTCAACCAGGAATACTTCCTGGGCGCGGCCGTCATGCTCACGCTCATCCGCGAGATGGGCCCGTTCGTGACCGGCATCTGCCTTTCCGCCTGCGTGGGGTCGGCGATGGCGGCCGAGCTCGGGACGATGGTCGTGAACGACGAGGTCGCGGCGCTTGAGATCATGTCCATCTCGCCCGTGCGGTACCTCGCCGCGCCGCGCATCGGGGCGCTCCTCGCGATGGCGCCGCTGCTGGCGTTCTACGCCTGCGTGCTGGGCGTCGTCGGCGGCGGACTCGTCGCCTACACCCAGCTCAACGTGGATTTCGGCCAGTACATGTCGAGCGCCGTCGCGATTGCGACGGTCAAGGACCTCTTCGTCGGCCTCCTCAAGGCGCTCGTCTTCGGCGCCGTGATCGGGGCGGTGAGCTGCCACCAGGGCTTCTCGACCCGGTTGGGCGCGGTCGGTGTCGGCCGCGCCACGCAGCGGAGCGTGATCATCTCCTTCCTCCTCATCCTCGCGCTCGGGTACATGGTGACGCGGGCGTTCTACCTCGAGTTTTCGCTATGATCCGGTTCGACAACGTCGTGAAGCGGTTCGACGGGCGGGAGGTGCTCGCGGGCGTCAGCTTCGAAGTCGCGAAGGGCGAGATCCTCGCCATCGTCGGCCCCTCGGGGACGGGCAAGTCCGTCACGCTCAAGCACCTTGTCCGCCTCCTCACGCCGACTTCCGGAAGCGTGTGGCTGGACGACGTCGAGATCTCGGCCGCCCGCGGCCGCGTGCTCGACGGAATCCGCGAACGCTTCGGCTACCTCTTCCAGGGCGGCGCGCTGCTGGGCTGGCTGACCGTCGCGGAGAACGTGGCGCTCCCGCTCCGGGAGCGGACGTCTCTTCCCGACGCGGAGATCGATGCGCGCGTCGCCGAGGCGTTGGCGGCCGTCGAGCTGACGGGGGCCGCGGACCGCTATCCCGCGGAGATCTCCGGCGGCATGCAGAAGCGCGCCGGCCTGGCCCGCGCCATCGTGCGCCGGTCGGACATCGTCCTCTACGATGAACCGACGTCCGGACTCGACCCGGTGACCTCCGTCACGATCAACCGGCTCATCCACCGGCTGAACCGGGAGCGGGGCATCACCTCCGTCGTGGTGACGCACGACCTGCAGGGGGCGCTGCTGTTCGCGGACCGCATCCTCATGCTCAAGGCGGGCCACGTCGTCGAGGCCTCCCCGCCGGCCGCATTCGTCCGTTCCGCGAACCCCGAGGTGCGCGAATTCCTCGCCGCGCAGTTCATCACCGAGGAAAGCTACCTGCAGATGAAGGCGATCTATGAAAAAGAACAGTGATGTTTTCGGCGAACTGGTCGTGGGCGTGTTCATGGTGGCGGTGCTCGCGCTGCTCGCCTACTTCACGATCGTCATCTCGGGCGTGGACCTGCTGGTCGGCCGCGAGAAGGTGCCCGTGACGATCTCGTTCCCCGACGTGGGCGGGCTCAAGGAGCGCGACAGCGTCGTCTACCGCGGCATGAAGGTCGGCGTGGTCGAGCGCATCGCGCTGGCGCCGAGCAACATCGTCGTGACGGCCGAGGTGGACCGCGACGTCGTCCTGCGCGACGGCTGCAACATCACGGTCGCGTCGGTTTCGCTGCTGGGCGGCAACTACCTGTCGATGGAGGAGGGGCGCGGGGAGCCGCGCCCGCTCGCGACGACGGTGTTCCGCGGAATCCCGCCCGTGGACTGGATCCGCGACCTGGGCGCGATCGCGCGCAACCTGAACGACCTTTCCTCGCGTGGCTCGATCCAGAACATCGTCACCAACTTCGAGGCCGTCTCCGAGAACCTCAACCGCATCGTCGGGCGCGTCGAGCGCGGGGAGGGCCTGGCGGGCCGCCTGCTGTCCTCGGACGAAACGGTCTTCCAGGACGTGAAGGAGGCCGTCGAGGAGATCCGCCGTACGTTCGCCGGCGCGGCGGCGATCGCCGCGCGGCTTGAACGCGGGGAGGGCGCCCTCGGCCAGCTGCTCTCGACGAACGACACGGTCTACGCGGATCTTCGGAAGACGATGGCGAACGCCGCGGAGATCTCGGACCGACTGGGCCGGGGCGAGGGCGTGCTGGGCAAGCTGCTCTCCGCGGACGACGCCATCTATGCGGACCTGAAGAAGACCTTCGCCAACGCGGCCGAGATCTCCGGCCGTCTCGAGCGCGGCGAGGGCGCGCTCGGGAAGTTGCTCGCGAAGGACGACACGACATGGGCCGAGGTCCAGGCCGTCGTCGCCAACGTGCGCGAGGCCACGGAGAAACTGAAGGGCAAGGACGGACTGATCGGCCGTCTCCTTTCCGACAAGGAGCTGTCCGACAACGCCGCCAAGGTCGTCGAGAATCTCGCGGCGGTCTCCGGACGCCTCGAGAAGGGCGAGGGCACGCTGGGCAAGCTGACGGCCGAGCGCGCGCTCTACGACGAGATCAGCGCCCTCGTCAAGGACGTGCGCCAGATCGTGGACAACTACCGCGACACGACACCCATCACGACATTCGGCTCGCTCGCCACGGGGGCTCTGTAGCCCGATGATTTCATCGTCTTTCCCTCTTGCACACGCAACGGGATTGTGAGATAATTACGCCAACCAAAGGTTTCCAAAGGAGACATCAAAATGAAGAAGACAAATCAGGGATTCACGCTTGTTGAGCTGCTCGTCGTCATCGGTATTCTCGGCATCCTCATGGGCGCCCTGTTCCCGGCCATTTCCGCCGCCATGCTGAGCGCCAACACGTCGGCCATGTCCATGAAGGGACGTAATCTTTTCGTCGGCATCACCCAGTCCAACACGGAGCGCGAGGCCGCCGGCCTTGCCTCCGTCTGGCCGAAGGGCAGCGAGAACAAGTCCGAGGACACCGAGGACATCGCGGGCATGGACTTCGCCGACTCCGCCAAGTGGTTCGAGGAGCTCTTCAACATCAAGAAGTACGGCGATCAGGACTGGTCCCCGTACGTCTCCGGCGTCGACATCGCGGTGCTCTCCGGCTCCGGCGTCCCGTCCTTCTCCGGCACGAAGTCCCTCGACGGCAAGTATGTCGCGTGGTCCGTGCTCAAGGGCATGCAGGACGAGATGGAGGACGTGATCCCGGTGCTCGTCACGCGTAACGCCCAGACGTCCGCGCTTCCGACCTCCGGTACCTTCCAGGGCACCGAGCAGACCCCGGTCGGCGTCGGCAAGGCCAACGGCGGCGAGTCCGACACGCCGTTCTCGAACAAGGCCTTCGTGCTCGTCCGCAAGGGCGGCGCCGCGCAGGTCATCAAGGCCAAGTACAACAAGCTCTACCTCGTGTACAACAAGCAGGGCTTCACGGTTCCGTCGGGCGCCACGCTCGAGTACCTCAAGACGGGAGCCCAGTAAGGGTTGTTCGTCAAGGTCGCAATCGACCTCGCGCTTGACCGGCTCTTCACCTATTCGGTGCCGGTCGAACTCACGGAGAAGCTGCTCGTCGGGCAGCTTCTTCGTGTTCCGTTTTCCGGCCGCATCGCCCGCGGCTTTGCGATGGCGGTCGAAACGGAGCCGCCGTCCTTCAAGACGAAGCCCGTGCTGTCGATCGAGGACGAGTCGCCTTTCTTCTCCCCCGCGCTGCTGAAGCTCGTCAAGTGGATCGCCGGCTACTACGCGGCGCCAATCGAGACCACGCTGCGCGCCGCCCTGCCCGCGGCCGTGCTCAAGCCCTCCGCGAAGCCGAAGGAGCTGCTCTTCGTCGAACCCGGGGACCCGGCCGCGGGCGCGAAGTTCTCCGCGCGCCAGCAGGAGCTGCTGAACGACATCCGCCGCGTCGGCGGCGGCTGGATGCAGCAGCTCGTGCGCGAGTTCAGGACGACGCCCTCAACCCTGAAGGCGCTGGCCGGGAAGGGGGCGCTTGTCATTGCGCCGCGCGTCTCGCGCCGCGATCCGTTGGCGGGCCGGCGCGTCATGCCGACGCAGCCGTTGCCGCTCGGCGACGAACAGGCGGCCGCGCTGGCGACCATCATGGACATGTGCCATGCGCCGGCGCCGCGGCGGCCCGTCCTCCTCCACGGCGTGACCGGTTCCGGCAAGACCGAGGTCTACCTGCAGGCGATCGCGCAGGTGCTGGACGAGGGGCGGGACGCCATCGTGCTCGTGCCCGAGATTTCGCTGACCCCGCAGACGGTGCGCCGCTTCGCGGGCCGGTTCGGGGACAAGGTCGCAGTGCTTCATTCCGCGCTGTCCGACGGCGAGCGCTACGACGAATGGCACCGCATCCGCACGGGCGAGGCCCGCGTCGTCGTCGGGCCGCGCAGCGCGGTCTTTGCGCCGGTGCGCCGGCTCGGGCTCATCGTCGTCGACGAGGAGCACGACCCCTCCTACAAGCAGGACGAGTCGCCGCGCTACCATGCGCGCGACGTCGCGGCCGTGCGGGCGTCGCTCGAGGATGCGGTCGCGGTGCTGGGCAGCGCGACACCTTCGCTCGAGACGTGGCTCAACGCGCAGTCCGGAAAGTTCGCCCTCGCGGCGCTGCCGAGCCGCGTGGCGGGTCGTTCCCTGCCCGCCGTCCACCTCGTGAACATGGAGCAGCAGGCGGAACGCACCGGCCGCGCGCCGATCTTCTCCGACTTCCTGCTCGACGCCATCCACCTGCGACTCGAACGCGGCGAGCAGACGATCCTCTTCCTCAACCGCCGCGGTTTCTCGCGCGTGCTCGAATGCGGGGACTGCGGCTGGGTCGCGGAGTGCCCCGACTGCTCCGTCCCGTACACCTACCACCAGGCGGACAACTGCCTGCGCTGCCATGTCTGCGGCGGCTGGATCCACGTGCCGCCGCAGTGCCCGAACTGCCATTCGAAGGAGTTCAGCTACACGGGCATCGGCACCCAGCGGGCGGAGGCCGCGCTGAAGCGCTGCTTCCAGCATGCGCGCGTGCTGCGCATGGACGCCGACTCGACGTCCCGCAAGTATGCGCACGACGACATCCTATCCGCGTTCCGCGCGGGCAAGGCGGACGTGCTGCTCGGCACGCAGATGATCGCGAAGGGACTCGACTTCCCGAACGTCACGCTCGTGGGCGTGCTCAACGCGGACACCTCCCTGCACCGTCCCGACCCGCGCGCCAGCGAGCGCACCTATCAGCTGCTCGCCCAGGTGAGCGGCCGCGCGGGCCGTGCGGAGAAGCCCGGGGAGGTCTACATCCAGACCTTCGACCCCGAGGTGCCCGCCATCGCCGCGGCCGCGTCCGACAAGGGCTTCGACGGCTTCGCGCGGCAGGAGCTGCTCGACCGCCGCGAAGCGTACCTGCCGCCCTATTGCCGGATGGCCGAGCTGCTGTTCCGCGCGAAGGACATCGCGCGGGCGCAGAGCTGGGCCGAACTCTACGCGAAGTCCCTCGGGTCCTGGGCCGCGAAGTTCAACGCCGCGCATGGGGGCGCGGAGCTCTTCCGCGTCTCCGAGGCCGCCGAGGCCCCGCTCGCGAAGGCGGAGGGCTGGTTCCGCTTCCAGGTCGTCGTGCGCGCCCCGGCGTCGAAGGACATCGTCTCGGCCGTGAAGTGGCTGCAGGCGCAGCGTCCCGCCCCGAAGGATCTGCGCGTCTCCTTCGACGTCGACGCCCAGGACCTCTGCTAGCCGCGCCGCCGGGCTTGACACGGGCCCGCCTGTACTACGAGGTCGCGCGCCGTTGATTGTTGACGAATTGCTCCCCGAACGGGTATAATTCCGTGGCGCGCTGACATGAGTCTGAACAGCACAATACGGATTCCTCAAGTGACGGGGACGCTCGCCTACGTCGACCTGTACGAAATCGTGCAGGACCTCGAAGGCGCGTCCTCCCCCGTCTACCGCGCGAAGAAGATCGGCTCGCGCTTCGGGGACGTGGTGGTGCGTCCGCTCCCGCCCGGCCTCGAGGCCGCGGAGGATCTCTTCCGGCAGATGCGCGAGGGGTTCCAGCGCATCGGCGCGCTTCGCCATCCGAACATCGTCCCGCTGCAGTGCCTGCACGAAGTCGGCGAAGTCCGCTACGCGAGCGACGAGGCCCGGCACAAGCTCGGGGTCGGCCCGGGCGACCTGCTCGTCGTGACGGAGTTCGCGACCGGCAAGCGCCTCGACAAGTGGCGCGCCGGGTTCGCGGAGCGCGGGGTGCCGCTCGATCAGGCCGTCGAGGTCGTGCGGCAGATCTGTCTGGCGCTCGACTACGCGCACCGGCACGGCGTGCTGCATCTCGCACTCAAGCCGCAGAACGTCAAGGTGGACAGGCGCACGGGCGGCGGGCTGGTCGCGCGGGTGATGGATTTCCGTCCGCTGGCAGACGAGGCCGGGCTCGAGCCGGGGGATTCGGGCGCCTTCATGGCGCCCGAGCAGATCGCCGGCG
>JAEDMN010000154.1 GCA_016302985.1 Kiritimatiellia bacterium
GCTCCTGCTGCGCGGCGAGGAAGCGGCGCTGCACGTCCTCGAGCTTCTTCTGCGCCTCGGTCTTCGCGCTCGCGGAGAGCATCGGGTTCATCAGGTCGGCCTGGACCTTCTTGCCCTCGTCGGCGATCGCCTTGGCGGACTCCTGCTGGCGGTCGAGCTTCGCCTTGTAGTCCTTGTCGGTGGACTTCACGAGCGCCTTGTTGGATTCGTGGTTCGGGTGCAGGCGGACGAGGTCCACCATGTTCACCGTGCCGATCTTCATGTCCGCGGACGCGCACACGGCCGCCGCGAGGGCGATGCCCATCAGAATCTTCTTCATGGCCTGTCTCCTGGCCGGAACATGTCCGGCAACCTAGCAATCAGACAATCAAACAATCACGCAACTAGAAATCGTAGCCGACGGAGAAGCAGAAGTGCTTCTCGTCGATGTCCTCGTCCGGATCGGCAACCGGGACCGCGAAGTCCAGACGCACCGGGAACATGTCCAGGTCGAGGCGAAGGCCGACGCCGACGGACCAGCAGAACCAGTCCGTGCTGAAGTCGAACTCGTCCTCGCCCACGCTGCCGAGGTCGGTGAACGCGGCCACGCGCAGCATCTTGACGATTGGCACGGAGTACTCCATCGTGGCGCACCAGGACGTCTGGCCGCCCCACGGCGCGTAGTGGCCCTTCTTGTTCGCACGGGCGTAGATGCGCGGCGCGATCTCCCGGAAGCCGACGCCGCGGATGGTGCGGGAGCTGCCGAGGAAGAGCCGGTCGTAGATCGGCAGGTCGTCGTCGAAGGCGTCGAGCGTCTCGGCGCGGAGGGCGAACTGGAAGACGTGCCCGTACTTCTTCCACACCGGATAGTACTGGCGGTAGTTGAAGCCGACGCGCCAGTATTCGTTGTCGCCCGTGGTGACGCCGCCGAAGATCTTGACGACGTGGCCGCGGGTCGGGAACAGGACGCGGTCGCGCGTGTCGTCGCGCCAGAAGACCTCAAGCGGGATCTCCCACTTGTCGCCGTAGCGGTCCGCCTCCTCGCGCAGCATGCGGTAGCGGCCGCCGCGCTTCGGATCCCAGAAGAGGTCGCCGGAGACGTCGTCCATCTCGATGTACTCGGCCGCGAGCGAGAAGCCGACGCGGCCAAAGGCCTCCCAGGTCGGCCAGAACTTGACGGGGTAGCTGAGCGTGGCCGCCGCACCGTTGCGGATCACGTCGTAGTCGTCGTACCAGCGCATGCGGCGGTAGGCCTCGACGGTGAGCTCGAGCTGGCGGTCGAGGAACCATGGCTCGGTGACGGAGGCCTCGTAGGTCTGGATGTGCGGACCGGCCTGGACGCAGATGCGGCCCTTCTGGCCGGCGCCGCGGAAGCGCCACGGGCTGAAGAGGTCGAAGTTGGATTCGGAGAGCTCGACCTGCCCGAACACGGAGCTTTCGGAACCGGCGCCGATGCCGATGAGGAAGTTGCCCGTGCTGCGCTCCTTCAGCTCGTAGACGAGGTCGCGGCGCTCGTTCTCGCCGTCCTTCGCCTCGCCGCCGTCGACCTTCTCCAGATAGTACTGGACGCGTTCGAAGTAGCGCAGGTTCTCCAGCCGCTTCTTGGAACGCTCGGCCTTGTCGGCCAGCATCGGGTCGCCCGGCGAGAGCGCGATTTCACGGCGGATGACCTTGTCCATCGTGTAGTCGTTGCCGCGGATGACCACGCGGTTCACGGTCACGGGGACGCCCTCCTCGACCGCGAACACGAGGTCCAGCACGTCCGGCTCGTCGGCCCGGGGGATGCGGCGCACCCGCGCATGGGTGTCCGCGAGCGCGGCGCGGCCGGAGCCGCAGAAGACCTCGATCTCGTGCACGGCCTCGTCCAGCGCCGCCGCGCCGGCGACATCGCCCGGCTTGACGGCCTTGACCGCCCCCGCGACGACGTCCTCGGGGAAGACCTTCACGCCCGTGACGGAGATCTTGCCCACCTTGTAGCGGACGCCTTCGCGCACGTCGAACACGCGCACCGCGGAACCGTCCTCGCGGCGCTGCACCCTGGGCAGCGAGACGTCGACGTCGAGGAAGCCCCTGTCGCGGTAGCAGGCCGCGACCTTGTCGCGCGCCTCGGCGAGGTCCTGCTCGGTCGCCGGCACGTCGGTGAACCAGCCACGGGGGTCCCACCAGGGGTACTGGTCAAAGGAGGCGCGCAGGTCGGCCGCCTCGACCGACTCGTTCCCGTCGAACTCGAAGCCCTTGAAGTCGAGCTGCTCGCCCTCCTCGATCTCGATCGTCACGCGGACCGCGCCGGAAATGCCCGCAACCGGCTCGACGACGGGCGTGACCTTCACGTCCGGGAAGAACTTCTTCTGGTACTCGCGGCGGATGCGGCCCGCGGCCGCGGCGAAGTCGGACTCGCCGTAGGCGTAGCCGTCCCGCAGTTCCGAGAGCTTCTCGATCTTCCCCTCGTTCCAGTACCGACAGCCCTTCACGACGAGCGGCGCCTGGAAACGCGACTTGCGCGTCACCACGTAGGTCACGTCGACGCCGCGGGGCCCCTGCTCGGCCTTCACCTCGATGTCGGCGAAATCGCCGGAATCGCGGAGCGCGCGCGCATCGCGGGCGCACTGGGTGGCGTCGTATTCGTCGCCGGCCTTGACCTGGCAGCGGGCGACCACGTCGCCCACGCCCTCGTCGGAACCGTCGACCGTCTTGACAGAGACGGAGGACACCTTCGCGGCCTGCGCCGCGAAGAGCCCCGCCACCGCCACCATGCCCAACAGGAGTCGCTTCATGACCTTGGTTTCCTTGGTTGTTCGAAGTCTGCCGGCGCTCAGGCGCCGAAGTCCACCGGGTTGACGTGCCAGATGTCGCGGGCGTACTCCATCACCGCGCGGTCGCTGGAGAAGCGGCCCGAGCGGGCGATGTTGACGAGCGACATGGCGTTCCACTTCTTCGCGTCGCGGTACGTGGCGTCGACGCGGTCCTGCGCCTCGCAGTAGCTGCGCAGGTCCGCGAGCAGCATGTAGTAGTCGTTGTAGTCGAGCAGCGCGCGGATGATCGGGTCGAAGAGGCCCGGCTGCAGCAGCGAGAACACGTTCCGCTGGATCATGTCGATCGCGAGGCGGATCTCCGGATCCTTGCGGTAGTAGTCCTTCGAGCAGTAGCTCGGGCGCAGCTTCGCGACGTCGTCCGTGCGGAGGCCGAAGAGGAACATGTTGTCGTCGCCGACCTCCTGGTTGATCTCGACGTTCGCGCCGTCGAAGGTGCCGAGCGTCAGGGCGCCGTTCATCATGAACTTCATGTTGCCCGTGCCGCTGGCCTCGGTGCCGGCGAGCGAGATCTGCTCGCTGACCTCGGCCGCGGGCATGATCTTCTCCGCGAGGGAGACGCGGTAGTCGGGCAGGAAGATCACGGACAGCTTGCCGCGGGTGCGCGGGTTGGCGTTCACGACGCCCGCGATGCCGTGGATCAGGCGGATGATCAGCTTCGCCATGTGGTAGCCCGGCGCCGCCTTCGCCGCGAAGATGAACGAACGCGGGACGGGGTCGTAGGACGGATCCGACAGGAGGCGGTTGTAGAAGATGATGATGTAGAGCGCGAGCAGGAGCTGGCGCTTGTACTCGTGCAGGCGCTTGACCTGGACGTCGAAGATGGACGCGGGGTCGAGCGCGACGCCGAGCGTGTTCCTGACGTAGCCGGCGAGGATGCGCTTGTTCGAACGCTTGATCTTCGCCAGGCAGTCGAGGAACGCGGGGTCGGCCACGTAGCGCTCGATCTGCTTCAGCTGGTCGAGCTGCGTAATCCACCCGGGGCCGATCTTGTCCGTGATGAGCTGCGACAGCGCCGGATTGGCCTTCAGCAGCCAGCGGCGCGGCGTGATGCCGTTCGTCACGTTGTGGAAGTGGTCCGGCATCAGGTCGTGGAAGTCCTTGAAGAGCGAGGTCTTCAGGATCTCCGAATGGAGCTCCGCCACGCCGTTCACGCTGGAGGACCCGATGATCGCGAGGTTCGCCATGCGCACGTAGCGCTCGCCCCCCTCGTCGATGAGGGACATGCGGCGCAGGCGGTCCTGGTCGCCCGGGTACAGGCCGGAGATCTGGCGCAGGAAGCGGCCGTTGATCTCGTAGATGATCTGCAGGTGGCGCGGCAGCAGGCGCTCCATCATGGAGACGGGCCACTTCTCGAGCGCCTCGGGCAGGATGGTGTGGTTCGTGTAGCCCGTCGCGCGGCGCGTGATGTCCCACGCGGCGTCCCACTCCAGGTGCAGCTCGTCGACGAGCACGCGCATGAGCTCGGGGATGACGAGCGCGGGATGCGTCTCGTTCAGGTGGATGAACGCCTTGTCGGGCAGCTTCGACCAGTCGTCGTTGTCCTCGCGGAAACGACGGAGGATGTCCGCGAGCGAGCAGCAGACGAAGAAGTACTGCTGGCGCAGGCGCAGCTCCTTGCCCGCGAGCGTGTTGTCGTTCGGGTAGAGGACCTTCGTGAGGTTCTCGGCCAGCACCTTGCGGCCGACGGCCTCGACGTAGGAGCCCTTGTTGAATTCCTCGAGCGCGAACTCGTCCGTCGCCTTCGCGCTCCAGAGGCGGAGCGTGTTGACCGCGTGGTTGTAGCCGACGACGGGCAGGTCGTAGGGGACGCCCTGCACGCATTCGGCGCCGACCCAGCGCAGGCGCGAGACGCCGTTGTCGTCGTAGCTCTCGACATGGCCGCCGAAGTGGACGAGCTGCGCGTACTCGGGACGCGCGCACTCCCACGGATAGCCGTCCTTGAGCCAGTTGTCGGGCTCCTCGACCTGCTGGCCGTCCACGATGCGCTGGCGGAAGATGCCGAAGTCGTAGCGGAGGCCATAGCCCATGCCCGCCAGGTCCAGCGTGGACATCGAGTCGAGGAAGCAGGCGGCGAGGCGGCCCAGGCCGCCGTTGCCGAGGCCCGCGTCCACCTCGAAGTCGCGCAGCGCGTGCCAGTCGAGGCCGTACTCCTTCAGCGCCTCGCTGCACTCCTTGTCGAGCTTGAGGTTGATGACGTTGTTGCCGAGCAGGCGGCCGATGAGGAACTCGAGGGAGAGGTAGTAGACCCGGCGCTCGTTCTGGCGGTGGTAGCGCTCCTGCGTCTCCATCCAGCGCTCGACAATGCGGTCGCGCACCGTGTACGCGAACGCGGTGTAGCGGTCGCGCGGCGTGGCCTTGCCGTCATATTTCGCCAGCGTGTAGCGCAGGTGCCAGGCAAAGTCCTCTTTCAGACTCTCGACCGTGTTTTCGACGCGGTGGTCGATGTTCTTCGTCGTCATCTTTGGCTCTCTTCTCCTCATCCCAGTCCGGTAAGCTCTAAAAAGAATGGGGCATTCTACCAAAACGCCCCTTTCCCTTCAATAGGCAACCGCCGAGACGGCGCCTTTTGCTTGTCGCCGAAGCGTCAGCCGTTCTTCATGTGGACGTCGAGTTGCGGGAACGGAATGTCGAAGCCGGCCTTCTCGAACGCCTCCATGACCGCCACCTGGGCGGCCGAGTGGACGGCCCAGTAGTCCGCGCACGTCGACCACGGGCGCACGTTGAACACGACCTCGGAGTCCTCGAGGCTCGCCACCGCCACCGCCGGCGCGGGATCGGCCAGCACGCCGGGCACCTTCGCCAGCGCCTGCAGAGCGACTTCGCGCGCCTTCGCGAGGTCGGTGCCGTAGGCGACGCCCACCTGCACGTCCACGCGGCGCTTGCCGAGGGCGCTGAAGTTCGTGATCGCGCGGCCCCAGACGGCGTTGTTCGGCACGGTGACCTTCTTGTTGTCCGCCGTGGAGAGGACCGTCGCCATCATGTTGAGCTCGACGACCGCGCCCTCCACGCCCGCGACCGTCACGTAGTCGCCGACCTTGAAGGGATGGTTGAGCGCGATCATGAGGCCGGCGGCGAGGCTGCCGAGGGACTCCTTGAACGCGAAGCCGAGCACGACGCCCGTCACCCCGAGGCTCGCCACCAGCGGGCCGACGTCCACGCCCAGGCGGCCCAGCGCGATCACGATCAGGATCGCCCAGCCGCACTTCGACACGACGCTGCAGACGAACGTCCGCAGCAGCGCGTCGACGCGCTTCGACCGCCCGAGGGCCTTGTCCGCGGCCGCCACGAGCCCCTTCACCACGAACCGGCCGAGGACGAGGATCGCGACCGCGCCCAACGCGTTGATGAGGAAGGAAATGCCGTGCTGCGCGAGCCAGGCCAGGGCCTGCTCGAACACCTCGCGCCCCTGCGAGGCCTGCTGCGAGAACGAGCTCGCGACCTGGCTTCCGATCTGGGAGACGACGTTCGTTGCCACATCAACCGTGTTCGTCATTGTCCTTGCACCATTCGTCTCTTCCAGTTAGCGCACGCGCTTGATCGCGCCGAACTTGCACACCTGGCCGCACTGCGTGCAACCCGCGCAGAGCGACGGATCGATCTTCATCTGGAAGCGCCCGGGGGCGACCTCCTGGCCGCGCGTCATCGCGGGGCAGCCCATCTTGAAGCACATGCCGCAGGCCTTGCACTTCTTCTCGTCGACCTCGCAGAGGCCCTCCTTCGTCAGCTTCGCCGCGATGCGGCACGGCGCGTAGGCGACGATCAGCGCGCCCTCGTCGCCGTCCATCGCGTCCTTGAGCACCTTCTCGAGCGCCGCGAGGTCGTCGGCGGAGACCTTCACGACCTTCTTGTAGCCGCAGGCCTTCGCGATGTCCATGATCTCCGTCACCGGCGCCGGGTCGCCCGCGAGCGTCTTGCCGGAACCGGGGTTGTCCTGGTGGCCGGTCATGCCCGTGATGCGGTTGTCGAGGACGACCGTCGTCACCGGCGTGCCGTTGTAGTGCGCGCTGAGGATGCCGGTCATGCCGCTGTGGAAGAACGTGGAGTCGCCCAGCACCGCGCAGATGCGGCCCTTCACACCGGCCTTGCGCATGCCCGCGGCGGTGCCGATCGAGGCGCCCATGCAGATCGTCGTGTCCATCGCGTTGAGGGGCGGGAACGCGCCGAGCGTGTAGCACCCGATGTCGCCCGTCACCGTCGCGCCGAGCTTCGCCAGCGTGTAGAACACCCCGCGGTGGCCGCAGCCCGCGCAGAGCACCGGCGGACGCGTCGGCAGCGTCGTGTCGGTCTTGACGGCCTTCGCCTTCGGGACGTCCTTCAGCAGCTCGTGGCGGAGGTCCTGCAGGCGGTCGGGGTTCAGCTCCATCATGTTGAGCTCGGTCTTGTGCGCCTGCACGTCGATGCCGAGCGCGCGCACCTGCTCCTCGAGGAACGGGTCGAGCTCCTCGACCACCACCACGTGGCGGACCGTCTTCGCGAACTTCTTGACGAGGTCCGCCGGGAACGGGTTCGTCCAGCCGAGCTTCAGCACGGAGAACTCCGGGAAGACCTCCTTCACGTACTGGTACGCGACGCCGCTCGTGATGAAGCCGATCTGCTTCTTGCCCGGCTCGATGCGGTTGAACTTCGAGCGGCTCGCCGCCTTCGCCATCTCCGCGGAGCGCTTCTGCGCCGCGATGCGCTGCGGACGCGCGAACATCGGCACGGGAATCGTGTGCGAGATGTCCTTCTTGTAGGGGATCAGCGGCCGCGGAGCCGGCTTGAAGTCGCCCAGGTCCACGAGCGAGCTGGAGTGGCTCGTGCGCGTCGTGAGGCGCAGCATGCACGGCACGTGGTACTTCTCGGAGGTCTCGAAGGCCGCCTGCACCATGTCGTACGCCTCCTGCGAGTCGGACGGCTCGAACATCGGCATGCGCGCGAACTTCGCGAGGTTGCGGTTGTCCTGCTCGTTCTGCGAGGAGTGCATGCCCGGATCGTCCGCCGAGACGACGACCATGCCGCCCGTCGCGCCCACGTACGTGAACGTCATCAGCGGGTCCATCGCCACGTTCAGGCCCACGTGCTTCATCGCGGTGAGGGCGCGCGCGCCCGCAATCGACGCGCCGACCGCCGTCTCCATCGCCACCTTCTCGTTCACGGCCCACTCGCACTTCACGGTGTCCTTGAACTTCGCGATGTTCTCGAGGATCTCCGTCGACGGCGTGCCCGGATAGGCGCTCGCCACCACGCAGCCGGCCTGGGCGGCGCCGCACGCGACCGCCTCGTTCGCACTCAACAGCTTCTTCGTCTTCATGTTGCTCCTTGGAAATTTCGC
>JAEDMN010000155.1 GCA_016302985.1 Kiritimatiellia bacterium
ACCATCAGGCTGGCAGTGCGGCAAAAGTTTCAGCGAAGTGCAGTGCTGGAATCGGATAGAAGCAGTCAGCCAAATGAAAACTCCATGGTTTACACCCGAAACGACGGAATTTTGCGTTGACGGATATGGGGGGGTGATATAATATGCCCACGTTGGAGAAGGTGAAGTTTGGAAAGGACGGTTGAACATGAACGGAACAAAGGCGTTTTCCCTCTTGTTGTGTGCGGGATTGGCGGGTAGCCTCCTCGCGGGCGGCGATACCTGGAACCAGGCGGCGGGCGGCACATGGGGCGACGCCGCGAACTGGAAGAACAAGACGGTGCCGGGCGGGAAGACCGACGCCGACGTCGCCTATCTGCCCGCGTTCTCCGAGCCCGTCACGATCACGCATACGGGCACGACGGATCTCAATGCGTTCTCGTTCGCCGGCGACGGCATCTACACGGTTTCGGGCGGTGCGTTCAACCTCTACGGCGCCGGGAACGGCGACCAAAAGCGGGGCGTCTGGATCCCGGAGGGAAAGGGGACGCTCACGCTCGCCTGCGACGTCACGACGAAGGGCAACGTGCCGCTCTTCGTCAACGCGGGGGCGACGCTCAAGACGGACGGCACGGTGCGGCTTTCGGGCAACGGCGACAACTGGACGGTGAAGAAGGGGGCCGGAACCTGGGCGATCGGGGGAACGCTCGTACTCGACAAGGACAACTTCGGCGTCACCAAGGGCGTCCTCGACATCCGGCCCGGCGCCGAGGTCACGAGCGTGCCGGTTGACGTACCGGCCACGGGGCTGGCGGTAGGGCGCGAGGCGAATTCGCCGGCCGCAATCTACGTGCGCAAGGGCGCCGCGTGGAACTCGGGCAACCACCAGATCCTCCTTGCACAGCGCATGGGCGCACCGGGCGCGTTCATCGTGGAGGGCGGCACGGTGACAGGGACGCGCCTCATCGCGGGCTGGGGCGACGAGGTCGGCGCGCTCGACGTGTGCGGCTCCGTGGTCGTCTCGGACGGCGGAACGGCGACGCTGACGGAACTCGTGGTGGGCGACAACGGCTGGGGCTCGGTCGCCGTGACGAACGGCGTCCTCGACGTCGAGGTGCTCCTGTGGAAAAGACGGAACTCGGCGGGGGCGAACCGCCTCCTCGCCGGCCCGGGCGCACGCATCTCCCTGCCCGCCTCCACCTGCGGCGCGGCGGCGACGGGCACGGCGGCGCTCGTCTTCGACGGCGGCACGGTCGTGCTGAAGGGAACGGCGCCGGACGGGGCGTCCTGCGCCGACTACCTGCGCGGCGTGGACGACGTGCGCGTGGCGGCGGCGGGCGGCACGCTCACGGTGCCGGACGGCGCGGCGGCGACGGTGACGCAGACGCTGACCGGCACGGGCCGCCTCCGCAAGGCCGGCGCGGGGACGCTCACGCTCGCGGGCGGCCTGGCGGGGCCGGAGCTGGATCTCACCGATGGGACGGTCGCCCTGCCCACGTCGGGCACGCTCGACGCACTCCGCTATGCCTCGAAGGGCCGGCTCTCCCTTGCGGACGGCAAAGGCGGCACATGGACGATCCGCGCGTTGCGGCCCGCGACGCCGGACGTCGCGCTGGCGGTCGCGATCGATCTCGCCGACACGGTGGCGTTTGCGTCCCCGGTAGACCTGGCGGGGCGTCGCCTGGCCTTTTCCTGCGCGCGCTGCACGACGGGGCGCACCTTCACGCTCGCGACGTGGGAAGGGGCGAACCCGCCGGACGCGGTGACGCTCGCTGTGCCGGAGGGCCTGGTGGCGACGGTGACGGTGGATGCGGCGAAGAAGACGGCGACGGCGCGCGTCGACGTCAATCGGTCCGAGACGACGCCGCTTTCCGCGTGGACGGTGGCGGACGGCGCGTGGGGCCAGGCGGCGAACTGGACGGCGCTGCCGTCCCCGCTCGCCTCCGTGTGGTTCGACGACCGGACGACGGGGAATGCGGCGGTCACGCTGGTGGAGGCGGCGCGCGTCCGCGAGGTGGCGTTCACGACGCCGTGCGACGTGGCGCTCGCGGGGGTGTCCCTTGCCGTCACGCGCGGCGTCTCCGTCTCCGGCGGTGGACGGGCGGCCTTCCAGCTGCCGCTCGCGACGCCCCAGGCGACGGTCTCGGGCGGTGTGCTGGCGTTCTCGGACCCGACAGGCGTGGAGTCGATTGCGCTCACGGCGGGGCAGGTCGAGGTGACGGGGACGCCGGAGAAGGCCGTTTCGACGGCGTTTTCCTTCGTGCCGCCCCAGACGACGCAGGCGGGCGTGTTCCGAAACGCGGGCAATCTCGTGTGGACGGGGCCGTTTACGGCGACGGGGCCGCTCGTGAAGCTGGGGGCGGGGACGCTGACGCTCGCCGGGCGCAGCCAGTTTTCCGGCGACGGCTATTCGATCAACGCCGGAGACGAGCCGCTCGCGTTCGACGCCGCGACGCGGACGCCGTGCGCGGGATATCGCGGGGTGAGCGTCTACGCGGGCACGCTCGTGCTCGATCCCGGCGCGGGTGGGTTGACGGAGCTCTACGGGGCCGTGCTGGCCGGCGGCTGGACGACCCAGACGGGCGCGGAGACGGCGGGGCACATCCTCGTGAAGAGCGGGAGCGTCGTCGCGGACGACTGGTTCACGGTGGGGCGCAACAACGGCACGTCGGCGACGGCGCCCGAAGGGCTCGTCTCGACGTTCACGATCGGCGCGGACGTCGAGACGATCTCGTGTAGAGGCATCTGGCTCGCGTCGATGACGGGCACCTTCCGCGATTCGACGTCGCGCGCGCGGTTCATCGTAAACGGCGGCACGATGACGGTCAAGGGTCCGAATTCGGATACGGGTATCTGCTTCGGCAACGCGGCGGCGCCGGCTGCGGTCGCGGCGCCCGTCTTCGAGCTGAACGGCGGCACGGTGGAGCAGATCGGGTCGCGGGGCCTCCAGCTCGCCGCGGCCACGGGCTGGAAGGGGACGGCGGTGCTGAACGGCGGCACGCTGACCGTCGAGAAGGTGAGCGTCGCGAGCGGCGGCGCGGGCGAGATCGTCTTCAACGGCGGCGCGCTCGGGTTCGGCAAGACGGCTTCGCTCGGGTCCCAGGCGGGCCTCACGCTCACGCTCGCGAAGGGGGGCGCGACGCTCCAGACCGACACGGTGCTTTCGCTGGAGGGGGCGTTCACGCCGACGGCGGACGCGGGGCCAGTCGTGAAGCGCGGCTCGGGCGGGCTGTACGTCAAGGCATCGCAGACGTACACGTCGCCGACGATCCTCGAAGAGGGCAGCGTGCGCCTCTACGACGGCGTGTCGCTTGCGTCCGCCGTCACGAACCGCGCGGCCTTCGTTGCGCTGGTGGACGGCAAGGCGGGCTCCACGGCGGCCGTCAGGGGGCTTGCGATGGAGGCGGGCACGCTCGTCCTGGAGGCGAGCGCGGACGGGAAGACCGTCGACCGCCTCACCGTGGACGGGCCCGTCACGGGGACGTTCGCGGTGCAGATCCGCCTCGTGGACAACACGGTGCCCGACTGGCGCGGCCACACCTTCGACGTGCTCGCCTACACGGGCGACGCGCCCGACGTGACGGGCTGGACGCTGGAGGGCGCGCCCAACGCGACCTTCACGGCGGCGAACGGAAAGGTGACGGTGGACGCGGGGGCTGCGCCCGAGGCGGTTGCCACCTGGACGAATGCCGTCGGCGGCGCGTGGGCGGCGGCGGAAAACTGGGACGCGGCGCCCGCCGCGCCCGCCGTCGTGCGCTTCGCCGACCGCCCGGCGGCCGGGGCGGCCATCGCCCTGCCCGCGTCCGGCGTGTCGATGCGGGAGCTCGTGCAGACGACGGGGCATGCGCTCACCTTCACGGACGGGGCGGCGATGTGGGCGGACCAGGCGCTGATGACGCTCGGCGCGGGGGCAGCCGTTGCGTTCACGGAACCGCTGACGCTGAACGGGAGGCTGACGGTGACGGCGGCGGGCAGCGCGGTGGTGGATCTTGCGGCCCTCGCGGGCACGGGGCTCTATGCCCAGCGGGGCGGACGGCTCGCCCTCACGAACGCGGCGGCTGCAGCGTGTACCGTGCCGCTGCAGCTGCGGAACGTCGAGCTGTTTGAACTGGGGTCCGGCACGCATGCGTTCCCGTTCACGGCGGAGGACGTCGTCTTCGCCCCCACGTCCGGCGCGACGGCGGTCGTCGCCCCGACGGCGCTCCGGGGCCTCACGCGGAAGACGCGCGTCTCGACGCTCGCGTTCGCGGCGGGGACGGACCTTTCGACTGTACAGGACCTGAGAATCGGCCCCGGCTGCGTCAGCGCGGACAGCGCGCCGCGGGCGCTCGCGCTCAACGGCTCCACGTTCCGCTACACGGGGACGGCGGCGGCCCAGATCGGGGATTTCGAGGGGCTTGGCACCGGCGCGGCGACGTTCGACGTGGCGGACGCCGCCGCCACGCTGGCGCTGACGGGCCGGGTCGCGAACACGGGCATTCTCGTGAAACGCGGCGCCGGGACGCTGCGCCTCGCGGGCGCGGGCGTGCAGACGCTGGCGGCGTCGTATGGTACCGACCCCCACAAGCGTACCATCGACGCGCCCGCACACGGGGCCTCGCCGACACGGGGGACGCGCAGCGTAAATGTCCTGGACGGGACGCTCGAAATCGACGGGGGCACGTATGAATGGTTCAACACGCTCGCCGTGGGCATGGCGTCGACGACCGCGTCGGACGCGGAGACGGCGGGGCGCGTGGTCGTGAAGGCGGGCTGCCTGCGCGGCCAGCAGTTCGCGCTCGCGCGCGGCAACGGCACGTCGGAGACCGCCAAGACGCCGCGCGTGAGCGAACTCGTGATCGCCGGCGGGCGCTTCGAGCAGTATACCCTTGATGAAAAAGGCGGGCTCTTCGCCTGCACGGTGATGGAAGACCAGAAGGCGGAAGACGTCAACGGCAGGGCGCGTGTCTGCCAGACGGGCGGTGCGGCGTTCTTCGGCGGGAGTCTGTGGGGACCCGAGGCGCCGCGCGGCGTCCTGACGCTGGACCTCTCGGGCGGGACGTTCGAGATCTGCCGGAACGCCAACTTGACGCGCGTGCCGGGCGCGGAGACGACGGTGAACGTCTCGGGCGGCGCGGACGTTTCCTTCGGCACGACGAACGGCGTCGTCAACTTCTGCACGGCGGAGGCGGACGGGACGGCGGCGCGCGCGAAGGCCGCGATCAACCTGGACGGGGGCATCTTCCGGGCGCGGTCCTTCGCCTGCGGGACGGGCGGCGAAGGGACGCTCGCGTTCAACGGCGGCACGCTCGTGCCGCTCGCGTCGGGGGAGTTCCTGCCGCCGAACGGGCAGATCACGGTGACGGTGGGCGAACGGGGCGGCACGATCGACGTCCCGGAGGGCGTCGTGGCGGAGATCGCGCACGACCTTGCGGGCGGCGGCGTGCTGTCCGTGACGGGCGGGGGCGTCCTGGGCCTCGCGGCGGATGTCGCGGGCGGGCTCGCCGTGTCGGGTACGCTGCGGCTCGACGTGGGCGCCGCGCCGCCGCCCACCGTCGCGGGGGCGCTGACGTTCGCCGCCGGGGCGCGCCTGACGTTTGCGGGCGACCGCGTGGAGACGCTGCGGGCGGGCGACCGGGAGCCGCTCCTGACGGCGGGCGCCTTCGCGGGCGTGGAGAACCTGGCGTGCGCGGACGATGCGCCGCTTGCGGGTACGTTCGCGGTGGAGGGGGGCACGCTCTACCTGACGGTGACGGCGAATCGGCGCAGCCATGTGTGGGCGGCGGCGACGGGAGGCGCGTGGAGCGTGGCGGAGAACTGGGACAATCCGCCGGACGGCGGGACGGCGGACGCCATCGTGTCCTTCGGCCCCACGCTCGCGGCGGCGGGGACGGTGACGCTGGACGAACCCGCGACCGTGGGGGCGCTCCGCTTCGAGAGCCCGCATGCCTACACGCTCGCGGGCGCTGGGACGCTGACGTTCGCGGGCGGGGAGCCGTCCGTGACGGTCGTGCAGGGCACGCATGCGGTCGCGGCGCCGCTTGCGCTGGCGGGGAACGCCACGGTGGCGCTCGGCGCGCACGCGCTCGCCCTCACGGGGGGCGTGTCGGGCCCGGGCGGGCTTGTCGTGAAGAACACGACGGGAACGCTGAAGCTCGCAGGGGCGAACACGTTTGCGGGCGGCCTCGACATGCGGGCGTCCTGCACGGTGGAGCTCGACGGGACGTCGCCGGCGGGGTTGGGCGAACTGCATACGATCGGCGGCTGCACGGTGGGCGTCCCGGAGGGCCGGACGGCCTACGTGCCGGGCGTGTTCTCCGCCGGCAACAGCGAGGGCGCGCTCACGCTCGCCGTGCCGGGGGCGGGGGCGGCGCTGGAGAACGCGGGCGCGGTGCGGTTCAGCGGGAAGACGGGGAAGAACAGCAACATGTCCCTGCGGAAGACCGGCGCGGGCACGTGGACGCTCGCGGGGGATCTTTCGGAGTCGGCGGACCACGGCACGAAGCTTCTCATGTACGGCGGCACCGTCCGCGTCACCGACGGCGCGCGGGTCGACTTCGGCTCGAAGAGCGACCGCGCCTCCATCGACTTCAACTTCAACAACCTCACGGACGGCACGGTTCTGAACGACCGGCGCTTCGTGGTGGAGCGCGGCGCCGTCGTCACGACGGGCGGCATCTTCCTCGGCGGTCGGACGAAATACCAGGAGGTGAGCGTGCGGACGCGGGGCGTACTCGAACTCCAGCGGCGCGCCGATGTGGAGGACGGCTTCGTGGTGGGGAACAACAGCGGTAGCACGGGCACGTGGGTGAAGGTCGAGTCGGGCGGGACGCTCCGCGCGGACGATACGCGGACGTACGTGTCGCTCGGGGCCTACCAGGACCGGAACGTCCATCTGTGCGTGGACGGCGGCCTGGCCGCGTTCGCCAACCTCACGTTCGGCTTCAACGAGGCGACGAACGACCGTTCGGGCGGCGTCGTGGACGTAGTCGTCACGAACGGGGGCACGCTGCGCGTCTTCAACAAGCTGAACTGGATGGGCGATACGAACACCGATCGCGTCCACACGCTCGCGGTGCGGCGCGGCGGCACGCTGGAGCTGTGCGACACGGGACGGAGCGTGCCGTTTGGCGGCGGACGCAGCACGCTCACGCTGGACGGCGGGCGGATCGCCTATGTGCCGGGCGGCGTGCTGCACACGAACGGCAACTGGTTTGCGGGGCTGAACGCCTGGACGCTCGGTGAAAGCGATACGACGCTCGACGTGGGGGCTTCCGACGTGACGGTGACGCAGCGCCTCGTCGCCGCGATGTCCGCCGGTTCGCTCGTCAAGGTCGGCACGGGCACGCTCACGCTCACCGCCCCGCCCCGCACGCGGGGCGAGGTCCGGGTGCAGGAGGGTATGCTTGCGCTCACCGGGACGGGAACGGTGGAGGAAGAGGATGGCCCGGACGGGACGGACACGGGGTTGCGCGTGCGTGTCGCGGCGGAGGCGGGGATCACAAACGGCGTGGCGCAGACCTACGCGCTCCTGGGCGGTGCGGGGGCTGTGCGCGGGGAGGCCGCCGTCGTGGCGGGCGTCCTCGACCCGGGCACATGGGAGGCGGAGGCCGGAGCCACGCTGGCGCTGGACGGCCTCACGTTCGCGGACGGCGCGACGAACCGCTGCGACGTCGTCTTCGACGGGGCGGCGGAACCCGAGGCGGGTGACCGCTTCGCCGTCTCCGGCACGTTGACGGTTGCGGGTGCGGGCGTGGTGGACGTGGGGCTGCCGGAGGAGGCCGAGATGCCGCTGCGTCCGTCCGCGAAACGGATTGTGCTGGGCACCTACGGGACGCTCGTCGGCGGGGAGAACCTGTCCGGCTGGAGGCTTGTCCACCGCGGTCGTCCGATCGCGGGCGCGGCCTTCACGGCGAAGGCGGGCGTGCTGGCGGTCTCCTTCCGCACGGGCGCGGGTACGGTCCTCATCCTGCGCTAGGGAACGACGCGGTTGCGCCCGAGAACGATGAAGGGACGGATGAAGTCGGCCTTCGGCCTTTGGGTCTTCCGAGTGCCGATGAAGGGGTACAAGAAATTGCCAAACCCGGATCCGCCTTCGACGGCGGAGGATCCGTCCTGCGGCTAGGCG
>JAEDMN010000006.1 GCA_016302985.1 Kiritimatiellia bacterium
CGGAGGCCGGCGCGCAACCTGGGATGCAGGATGGCAGGACGTCGTGCGATTTCGCTTCGGAACGGTGCGGGGTGGGGTCTGGACGCCCGAGTCGCACGGCGACTCACTTTCACTGCCTTTCCTATTACCACTTTCACTGCGCGAAACGGGAAACGTCCCGGTGAATTATGCTACAATAACGGGATGAGAAATCTACTTGCCATCGCCCTCCTCCTGGCGGCCTGCGCGTGCGGCGCGGACGAGGAGCGGATTTTGTCCATCTGGGATCTTCCCCGGGTCTTCCCCCAGCACTGCATGTACCGCGCGCGCCTGGTGGACGCCCTCCGCCGCGGCGACATCCCGGCCATGGAGTCCGTCTGCCGCGCGGCGCTCACGGTCCTGCCCGGAGACGCGACCTGGCACTACAACCTCGCCTGTGCCCTCGCCTACCGCGAGAAGCCGGACCTCGCCCTGGAGGAGCTCGACAAGGCGATCGGTTTCGGCTTCCGCGACGCGGACGCAATCGCGAAGGACCACGACTTCGCGCGCATCAACGACCTCCCCCGTTTCAAGGAACTGGTCGAGAAGGCCCGCGCCCTCGCCAGACAGCCCGTGCCCGGCCGCCCCGTCCCCGCCTATGCGACGGCCGGCGCCACGGCCACCCTGTGCGAGACGAACCTGGTCTTCGACTTCGAGGCCGGCGTGTACGACGCGCTGCTGCAGCTCGCGCCGCCGAAGAAGCCGCTGAACGCGATGGTGACGAACTTCCACGCGTCCGTCGCCCGGTTGAAGCTCCCCGAAACCGCGATCGTCCGAGGCTACCTCTCGGACGGCACGGCGGCCGGCAACACCGGGGACCTCTACGTGAATCGCGACCGCGGACACTCCCGGACCGTCTTCACGGACTTCCCGCACCTCACGGACGTCCGCTTCGCCGCCTCCGCCCGTCCCTTCAACGTCGACGTCAACCATCCGAACACCCGTTTCCCCGGCCATGCCGTCTTCGGCAACATCTCCCGCGGCATCACCAGCGGCTTCTTCTGGCGGTCGATGGCCCGCGCCTCGTTCACGGAGCCCGGCCTCGCCGCGCGGATGGACCTGCTCTACCGTTCGAACCAGTTCTGGGTGCTGCCCTGCGTCAACGACTTCGGCAAGCCCGAGCTCGGCGACATCTTCCCCGCGAACGCCCCCTTCCAGTTCGTCTCCCAGGGCGCTTCGTGGAGCGACCTGCCGTTCATGCAGGCCGCGCTCAGCGCCTCCGCCTCCTTCCTCCGTCCGACGAAGCAGGCCATCCTGCGCCGCCGGCTCATGGGCCCCACGCTGCAGTGGCTTCTCCGCCGCACGCAGGTCGGCGTGAAGTCCGAGTCGGACTACCTCAGGGCCGGCTCCCACCCCGCGGCCTTCTCCTCCAAGCGCCTCAACGCCGTCGCGCTGGTCGAGATGGCGCACGCCCTCCAGCCCGCGGACATTCCGCCCGCCGCGTCCCTCCAGATGATCAACTCCCGCACCTTCCCGATCCGCTTCCCCGTCCCCGGCGAGGACTATCCGGACAACCTCTCCGAAGTGCTCTTCAACACCTCCTCCGCCATCGGGATCGTCCTGCGCGGCACGGAGGGCGAGCGCACGTTCCTCTTCCGCGCGCAGCCGTTCCCCGAACAGGACCCGCACGTGACCTACACCTGGCGCGTCGTCAACGGGGATGCCGGCGCCGTCAAGATCGGCACGCCCCTCGGCGAGACGTTCAACACCCCCGAACGCGGCTTCGCGCAGATCACGGTCGACCGGCGCGCGCTGACGGGCCGCATCGACGTCGCCTGCTTCGCGAAGACGCACGGCACCGAATACGGCGCCCCTTCGATCATCTCCTTCTCCGTCGTCCCGCAGGAGAAGCGCGTGTACCGTCCGGACGGCAGGCTCGAATCGATCGACTACACCAACCCGGAGATGGCCTACAGCGACCCCGCCATCGCCCTGCCGCGCCGCTGGAAGGACACCTACTCCTACGCACCCGACGGCGCGCCGCTCGGCTTCTCCCGCTCGTACAACGGGAAGGAGACCGCCTTCTTCACCCCGAAGGGCGCGCGCGTGGTCGAGCGCAACGCGGACGGCACGCCGAAGCGCGCCGTCGCCATCGTCTACACCGCGCGCCAGACCGGAGACAAGCTCCAGCCGCTCGAGCTCACCTACACCGACAACGGCGAACCCTTCGACGTGAAATGAAATACATTCTCGCCCCGCTGGCCGGCTTCACCTCGGCCCCGTTCCGCCTGCTCTGCGCACGGCACGGCGCGGACCTCGTCTACACGGAAATGGTCAGTGCCGCCGGCCTCTCCCACGGCTCCTCCCCGACCCGCCATCTCATGGAGATCCTGCCGGAGGAAGGCCCCGTGGCCTGCCAGGTCTTCGGCGCGAACCCGGACGAGCTCGCCGCCTCCGCGGCCGAGATCGACGGCCTCCGCCGCGAACCGGACGATCCCGCCTCGCCGCGTCGCTTCACCGAGCTGAACCTCAACGCCGGCTGCCCGATGCCGAAGATCGTGCACGAAGGCGCCGGCGCCGCGCTCATCCGCGACCCGCAGAAGGTCTACGACTGCCTCGCGGCGATCCGCCGCGAGACGTCCCTGCCCGTGACGCTGAAGACCCGCCCCGGGCCCCGGCCCGACAAGGTCGTCCTGCTCGAGCTCCTCGACGCGGCCGAACGCGCCGGCTGCGCGGGCATCACGCTCCACGGCCGCTTCACCTCGCAGATGCACGGCGGCCCCGTCCACTACGACCTGCTGGCCGAACTCGTCCGGCACGCGAAGATCCCCGTCACCGGCAACGGCGGCGTCTACAACCGCGAGACCGCCGCGCGGATGGCCGAAACCGGCGTCTCCGCCATCATGGTCGGACGCGCCGCGCTCGCGAATCCCTGGCTCTTCTCGGACCTCCGCAGCGACGCGCCGGCCGAGGAGGTCGAGGCGCCCGAACGGCGCGCCGCGCTGCAGGACGCGGCCTTCGCGGACCATCTCGCCGAACTGCTCCGTTTCCGGGAGCAGCTTGCGGCGCGCTTCCCCGACGACCACGTCCCCTCGCCGGACGGCTATGTCTGCATCGTCCTGCACACCCACCTCTTCCGCTATTTCAACGGACGCCCCGGCTCCGCCGAACTCCGTCGGAAACTCACCACCATCCGCACCATCAAGGACGCCCTGGAAGCCGTGAAGGCCCTGTCCTAGGCGGGAACGACCCCATGAAGAAACACCGCCTCCTCGTGTCCGCGCTGCTCGGCGCGGTCCTCTCCATCTCCGCCGTCGAACCGCCGCTCGCCGACGTCGACCTGGTCGTCGCCGGAGGCTCCCTCGCGGGCGTCGCGGCAGCTGTCGCCGCCCGCGAAGCCGGCGCGCGCGTCTTCGTCGTCGCGCCGCGCCCGTACCTTGGCGAGGACGTCGCCGGCAAGCTCCGCCTCGCGAAGGAGCCGGACGACGACCTCTCGCATCCGCTGATGAAGGCCCTCTACGCCGTGCGCGGGAAGCCGGCCCACGCGTTCGGCGACGTGACGCCGCTCCAGGTGAAGCGCGTCTGCGACGAGGCCCTGCTGAAGGCAAAGATCCCGTTCCAGACCTGGACCATGCCCTGCGGCCTCGCGCGCGACGCGGCGGGACGCGTCGCCGGCGTGTTCGTCGCGGGCAAGGGCGGCGTCCAGCTGATCCGCGCGAAGGCCGTGATCGACGCGTCCGAGCGCGGCACGCTCGCCCGCGCGGCCGGCGAGAAGCACACGCCCTTCCCCGCGCGCACCTACGCCTTCACCCGCTATGTCGTCTCGGGCGACCGTCCGTGCGCGGACGCCGAGGCGGTCGGAGGGCCGCAGCTCGTCGACGCCGCGAAGATGAAGGGCCAGCTCGCACCGGCCGCCGGCGCCCCGTCCGTCGTCACCGCCCGCCTCTGGCGCTGCGCGCTGAAGCTGCCGATGAAGGACGGCTCCGCCCGGTCCTTCGCCGCGGCCGAGCAGCAGGCCCGCGACCTCACCTGGACGCGGACGCAGGTCGACGCGGCGGACACGCTGCTCTTCGATCCGCCCGACTGCGGAGTGGAACCGGCGGCCGGCGTCTTCGCCTGCGGCCCGGCCGCGCTGCGCGGACGGCCCGGCGAAACCGTCGCGGCGGCGGCCCGCCTCGGCCGCGCCGTCGCGGACTACGTCCGGAGCGCGGACCCTCCCGGCGACGCCCTGCCGGACGTTCCGAAGGACGATCTCCCCGTGCTCGCGACCTGCGACGTGCTCGTCGCCGGCGGCGGTACCGGAGGCGCCCCGGCCGCAATCGCCGCGGCCCGCAAGGGCCTGAAGACGATCCTCGTCGAGTATTCCTACCGCCTCGGCGGCGTGATGACGGACGGCGGCATCGGCCTCTACTGCTTCGGCCTGCGCGTCGGCTTCACGCACGAGCTGGACACGGCCCTGAAGGAGATGGGCAGCGTCTACGGCGTCTGCAAGGCCGAGTGGTTCCGCCAGGAGGCCCGCAAGGCCGGCGCCGAGATCTGGATGGGCGCGCGCGTCCTGGACGTCGTGAAGTCCGGCTCCACCGTCACGGGCGCCGTCGTCGTGATGGACGACGGCACGCGCGGCCTCGTCCGCTGCCGCGCCGCGATCGACGCGACCGGCAATGCCGACCTCGCGGCCTGCGCCGGCGAGGACACCGAGTTCATCAACGGCGACGAACTGGCCGTGCAGGGCGCCGGCTCCACCCCGCGCATCCTCGGCCGCAGCTACCAGAACACGGACAGCGCGTTCGTGGACGATTCGGACGTCGCCGACCTCTCGTGGTTCTGGCTGCGCGCCCGCGCGAGCTTCGGCGACCATGTCTGGGACCAGGCACAGGTCGTCAACAGCCGCGAACGCCGCCGCATGGTCGGCGCGTTCTACGTGACCGTGCAGGACGCGATGGGCGGCCGCACCTATCCCGACGTGATCGGCCTCACGTGCAGCAACTTCGACACGCACGGGCAGACCATCGACCCGCAGTTCTTCATCGAGGACCCCGGCCACAAGGCCACGACGGTCTACCTGCCCTACCGCTGCATCCTGCCGCGCCGGACCGAGGGTCTGCTCGTGATCGGCCTCGGCATGAGCGCCCACCGCGACGCAATGCCGATCCTGCGCATGCAGCCCGATGTGCAGAACCAGGGCTACGCCGCCGGCCTCGCGGCCGCGCGCGCGCTCCGCGAGGGCACCGCGCTGCGCGCGATCGACGTCAAGGAGCTCCAGCGCGAACTCGTCGGCCTCGGCATCGTCCCCGAGTCGGTGCTCGACATGAAGGACAACTTCCCGCTGTCCGACGAGGACCTCGCCACCGCCGTCCGCACACTGCCCGACCAGTACCGCGGCCTCGCGAAGGTCCTCTCCGACCGACCGCGCGCGAAGCCCCTGCTCGCCCGCGCGTTCGCCGATCCGCCCGGCGGCGCCGGCCGCGCGGCGCAGCTGGTCTACGGGCACGTGCTCGGCCTGCTCGGCGACGCGCGCGGGGCCGGGGAACTCGCGGCGAAGCTCGACGCGATGGACTGGGACGAAGGCTGGAACTACCGCGGCATGGGCCAGTTCGGGCGCAGCGTGAGCTGGGCCGACAGCTACCTCGTCGCCCTCGGCCGCGCGCGCGCGAAGGCCGGCCTCGACGCCGCGGTCCGGAAGGCGAAGGCGCTCCGGCCGGAGCACCGCTACTCGCACTTCCGCGCCGTCGCGCTCGCGCTCGAGGGCATCGGCGACAAGTCCGCCGCGCCCGTGCTCGCCGAACTGCTGACGCTCCCCGGCGTGGGCAACCACGCCGTCGCGCCGGGCGAACTGCCGAAGATCGAAGGCTACGACAGGGACACCACGCACCTCGGCATCGCGGACGACGAGCGTTCGCTCTGCCTGCGCGAACTCTGCCTCGCCCGCGCGCTCTACCGCCTGGGCGACCACCGCGGACTTGGCGAGCAGACGCTCCGCGCCTACGCGGCCGATCCGCGGCGCGCCTACGCGAACCACGCGCGCAAGGTGCTCGAGGGGAAGTAGCCTACTTCGTCCGCGGCGGCGGGAACGTGCCGTCCGCGACTTCCGCGACATACTGCGCGAACGCCGCCTTCGCCGTCTCCGCGAGGGCGGCGTACTTCTTCACGAAGCTCGGCACGTGGCCGTCGTTGAGCCCGAGCAGGTCGTGCATGACGAGCCACTGCGCGTCGCAGACGGGTCCGGCGCCGATGCCGACGGTGGGAATGCGCAGCGCGGCGGTGACCGCGGCCGCGAGGTCGTCCGGCACGCACTCGAGCGTGACGGCAAACGCGCCCGCGTCCTGCACGGCCTGCGCGTCGCACATCACCTGCTCCGCGGCCTCGCGTGTCTTCCCCTGCGTCTTGAAGCCACCGTAGGCGTTCACGCTCTGCGGGGTCATGCCGACGTGCGCGAGCACCGGGATGCCGGCTTCGGTCATGCGGCGGATGAGTCCGCACACGCGCGCGCCGCCCTCGAGCTTGACGGCGTCCGCACCGGCCTTCAGACAGGCGACCGCGTTCGCCATCGCGAGGTCGTCCCCGCACTGGTAGCTGCCGAAGGGGAGGTCCGCGACGACGAGGGCGTCCTTCACGGCGCGCGCGACCGCGGCCGTGGCGCTCAGCGTCTCCTCCATCTTCACGGGGAGCGTCGTGCCGTAGCCGAGCATGGTCATGCCCATCGAATCGCCAACGAGGATGCAGGGCACGCCCGCCGCGTCCGCGAGATGCGCGAAGCACGCGTCGTACGCCGTGCAGCAACCGAGCTTCTGGCGGCCCTTGGCCGCCTGGAATGTCGCAACCGTCCACTTCTTCATGTCGGAATCCTCACTGGGCGAAGAACGTCATCGACGTCTTCTTGTACTCGCGGGTCGAAAGCAGCATCACGGAAGGCGGCGGCTCGGGCGTGCCCGCGGCCTGCGCGACCGTCTCGGCCAGCGCCGCATGCTGCGCCTGCGCCTCCTCGACGGTGCAGGCATGGACCATCGCGAAAAGGTTGTAGGGAAAGTTGGGCGACTCGGGTCGCTCGTAGCAATGGGTCACCTCGCCGCGTTCGGCCAGCGCGCGCCCGACGGCCGTCGTGTCGCCCGGAACCCGCCAGCAGCACATGCCGTTCGCGGTCCAGCCCGCGGCGCGGTGGCGCAGCAGCAGGCCGATGCGCTTGAGACGTCCGTTCCGGCGCCAGAGCTCGAGGGTGGAGAGGAGGTCCCACTCCTTCATGCCGAGCTTCGCGGCGAGGGCCGCAAAGTAGTCCGGCCGCACCTCGGTGTCGCCCTGCAGGGCCCCGATCACCGCGCGGTCGCGCGCCGTGACCGGGGGGAGGTCGTCCGCGACCTGCTCCTCGCGGGCCCGCGTCGCCGCGCCGAAGACCACGTCGACCTTGTAGCGGCGCGTAGCCGGCAGCACGTGCACCGCGTGCGGGCGCAGCCGCGCCGACACCTCGTCCGCCATCGCGGCGAAGACGTCGACGGGGTAGCTCAGCGTGAACCACAGATTGGGATGGGAGCCGCCGCCGGACGCCGCCTCGCGGAGATAGCAGTGCGTCACGCCGGTGAGCGGCACCAGCTTGGCCGCCGCCGCGTCGATCTCGCCCGCGGGCACGTGGACGGCGCAGAGCGCCGAGCGGTAGCCCAGGCGGCGCGTGTCGAAGACCGCGCCGAAGCGGCGGACGTCGCCGCGGGCGCGGCAGCGGGACAGGCAGTCCAGCAGGTCGGCCTCGGTGCACCCGACCTCGCGCGACAATTCCTCGAACGGACGCGCCGCAGGGGGGATGCCCCGCTGCAGCGCGACCAGCAGCTCTGCTTCGGAAACGCTCACCGCTTGTTGTAGGGATAGGAGACGACGTCGTCGACGATCTGGCGCGCCAGCTCCGCGGCGATGCGCTGCGCCGCGTCACGCTGGCCCGTGAGCAGGTCGCCCTGGACCATGAACGTCGTCTCGGCCGTGTACTTGCGGCCGGACTGGAGGACCTTGCCGTTGTCCTTGTCGACGAGCGTGATCTCGGCGGTCACATAATAGCGGTACTCGCGCGCACGCATGCCGTAGCCGCGCTGGAAGGCGACCGGCCGGCGTTCGGCCTTCACGATCGCGCCCTGTACCTCAATGGACGCCCCCCCGGAGCGGCGGATCGAGAACGTGCCTTCACGCTGGAACTCGCGCAGCGTGTACTGCGTGGTGATTGCGCCCAGCTCGGCCGCGTCCGAGCGGTTCTGGAAGACGGGGACGGCGACCGTGCGGATCTCCTCCGGCACGCGCGAAGTCCAGCGATAGTTCGCACAGCCGCAGAGCAGGAGCGCGGGAAGAAGGAAAATGAGGGAACGGATCTTCATTCTGTTGCCTTTCAGTTGGCCTTGCCGGCGGCGGGATCGGGATCGGCGAGTTCGGCGATGCGCGCGCGCGCCTCCTCCACATGCGGGGACTCGGGATACTCGGCGACGAAGCGCTCGTAGGCGCTGCGCGTCGCATGGCGCGTGCGCTGCCGCGAATCGTAGAAGCGCGTAGCCTTCCAGGCATCCTCGGCGGCATGGTTCCCCAGCTCGCCGATCCAGGTTCTGAATTCCTCGGCCTGCTCAAAATCGGGATAGCGCTGGAGCGTCGCCTTCAAATAGCCTTCGGTGTCGCGGTAGCGCGGGACATTGTACGCCAGACGGCGGCAGAGCCACATGCGGTCCTTGCCCTCGAGGTAGGCGGCCTTGCGCGCCTCCATGCTGAGCGGGTGCTTGCTCTGGAGCTGCGCATAGACCTTCACGGCCTCCTCGTACTGCTGGTCCTGCTCGCGCAGGTCGGCGATCTTCAGGAGCGCCTCGCGGACATAGGGCGCACCCGGCGCACGGCGGACGATCGACTCGTAGTGCTGGCGGACGGTACGGTTCGACAGGAACGTGAAGCCGAAGAGCGACTTCTTCTTCTCGACCATCGTGTTCACGAGCTTGTAGCCGTATTCGACGAGTTCGAGATACGGACAGTCGCGCGAATAGAAGTCCAGCAGGTACTCGAGCTGCTCGAAGGCCTCCTCGTAGTCCTCCAGGTTCGTCGCCAGCAGCCGGACGTAGCGGAGCTGCGCCTGCGGCGCCTCCGCACAGGCCGGCCATTCGCGGACCAGCGCGTCGCACGCCTTGGCCGCGCCGTCATAGTCGCCTTCGGCCTCGAGCTCCTGCGCGTAGGCGTACTGCGCCGCCGGCGTGTCGCGCTTGGCGTGGCGCCACCACCACCAGCTCTTCTCGCGCCGTTCCGGCTTCGGGATGTCGTCAAGCCCGTCGAAGCCCGGATAGGCGTCCGTCGCATAGGGCGAGTTGCCGCCCGTGGACGCGCCCGCGACCGTGCGGGACGGCGCGGCGGGGGCGGAACAGGCGAACAGCGCCGCGAGAACCAGGATCTTGGATGCGATGTTCTTCATGGTAGGTGCAGATTATAGCATATTCAGCGCTTGAAGGACTGGATCCGGGGAGCCATCTTCTCCCAGAAGCGGCTGGCGATGAGCGCCATGCCGTAGTCCCCCGGATGGTTGTACTTGCCGTGCGCCTCCTTGTTGTCCCAGAGGTCCTCCATGCGCACGAAGACGTCGCCGTGCCTCTTCGCGACCGCCTCCTTCTCCGCGTCCAGCTTCGGACGCTTGTAGAAGCCCTGGGACATCAGGACGAGCGCCTTCCCCTCCGGGTCGAGGTAGGTGCGGAACGCCTCCACGGCCTCGCCGAACGTCCGCGCCGGCTTCATCTCGCCGCGGTCGTAGGCGCCCGGCACGTTCGCGCCGAAGAACATCACGATGACGTCCGGCTTGAATTCGCGCGCCCACTTGAAATTCTTCTCGCAGGACCAGTCCTTGTTGTAGAAGGAGCGCTCGATCGTGCCCGCGACCTGCAGCAGGCAGCACTGGGCGTCTGGCTGCGCCGCCGCGATCTTCTTCTGCAGCAGGTGCACGTAGTCCCTGTCGCGCGCCGTGGCGGCCATGCCCCAGTTGTTCGTCCAGCCAATCTGCGGGCGCGGACCGTGCAGCGTGATGGAGTTGCCGACGAAGAGCACGCGCGGCCCCTTCTTCGTCGCGTCGAACGCCGTCTGGTTGGCCGCGTTCTGGCCGATCGCCGGCACCGGGTTCGCCTGCAGGTCCTCGGCCGCCGCAGCCGCCACCCCCGCCACCACCATCATCGCACAGACAATCTTCTTCATTTCCATTCGTCCTTCATTCGCTCGGGCCGTTGTGGACACCGACCCCTACCGGATTTCAGCGTTTCAACGTTCAACCTTCGACGTTCAGCTCCGCTGGCGCAGCATCTCGTACATGCAGACCGCGGCTGCGACACCGGCGTTGAGGGACTCGATTTGACCGATCATCGGCAGCACGGCGATGAAATCGCACGTGTCGCGCACAAGCCGCGAGATTCCATTGCCTTCGGCACCGACGACCAGTCCGGCGCGGCCGCGGAAATCGATGTCCGTGTAGTTCTTCGCGTCCTCGCCCCAGTCGAGGCCGGTGAACCACATGTTCTCCTCCTTGAGCTGCTTCATCGCGCGCACGAGGTTGACGACGCGGGCGACCTTGAGGTATTCGCTCGCGCCCGCCGACGCGCGCACGGCGGCCGGCGTCACGCCGCAGCCGCGGTCCTCGGGCAGGATGACGCCCGTCGCGCCGATGGCGCAGGCCGTGCGGAGCACGGAGCCGACGTTCTGCGGGTCCTCCAGGTGGTCCAGCACGACGACGGTGGCGTTCTCGTCCGCGCGCACATCCTCCAGGATGTCCGCGAAATCGACGTAGGGGTAGCCCGTCGTCTTGACCGCGACGCCCTGGTGGTGCCCGCCGCGCGTGAGCATGTCGAGGCGCTTGCGGTCCTCGGTGCGCACGACCAGGCCGCGTTCCCGCGCCGTCATGCGGATCCAGGCGATTTCGTCCGCCTCGTTCTTCGCGGGTTCGGGCAGGATCACCTCGCTGATGGTGCGGCGCTCGGCCTGCAGCACCTCGACCACCGGGTTCCGACCATAGACCCACTCGCCGCCGGTGCACAGTTCCCGCGGCCCCATGTGCTTGTCATTTCGCATAGGCGGACATTATAGCATTTTCCTCGTTCAAGTCCCCTGGCTATTCGACGTCGATGCAGGCCCGGGTCTTCGCCAGCAGCAGGCGGAGCGCGATGTCCGCCGGCGGGATGCCCGTGAGGAGGGACAGGGCGCGCCGGTAGGCGCGCATCTGGCCGGCGTAGGTCTCGCGCATCCGCGTGGCGAACGACTCGGGCGTCTCGTCGGCACGCCGCGCATTCGTCTTGAAGTCGTAGACGACGGCCGTGCGCCTCCCGTCCCTCTCCGAGAAGACCACGCGGTCGAACTGGCCCGACTCCCACATCCCGTCGCGGAAAAGCTCGTAGGGCTTCTCGCGCCACAGCTCGACGGCATCCGGCGGCTTCACGAAGGCCCGGTCGAAGTCGGTCTTCACCTCGGCCGCGTCCAGCCACTCGACCCGCTCGTAGGCGGCGTGCACCTCGGTGCCGCGCCGGAGCGCCGCCGCCCGGGCATCGTCGGCGGCGAACAGTCCTCCCGCGCCCAGCCCCGCGTAGCCGCCCGACGACGGCGTGCGCCGCGCCACGTGCCGGCGCGGCCCGCGCACGGGCTTCGGCGCGACGGGAACCGGCTCGGCGGAATCCGCCGCCATGGGCTTTTCTCCCGTCATTCCTTCATACCAGGCCGGCTCGCCGGCGTCGGTCAGCCCGCTCTCGCGGACGAAGCCCGAGAACTTCGTCGTCCGGCCCGTCGTCTTCGGCGGTGGCGGCATCACGATCGTGAGCGCGCGCTTCGCGCGGGTCATCGCCACGTAGTACACGCACAGGCCCTCGTAGACGCTCGCGTCCTTGGCCGCCTGGTACGGGGCGTCCAGTTCGGGATACGCCGCGGCGATCGCCTCGCCCGGTCCCGGCAGCACCCAGTCGGGATCCCGGCCGAAGAGCGGATCGTCGACCGCGTGGTCGAGGCCCTCGTGCTCGTAGAGCGGCAGCAGCACATAGTCGAAGCCGAGGCCCTTCGATCGGTGGATCGTCATGATCTTGACGCTGCCAGGATCCGCGAGATCGCGCCGCCGCTGGGCCTCGAGGTAGTCGACGAAGGTTGCCAGGCGCGTGCCCGGCTGCAGCGACAGTTCGAAGGCGGCGGCCGCGCGCAGCATGTCCGCGAAGCGGTTCTCGGTGAATGCGTCGAACGAATCCTCCGGCAGACGGGCGCGCAGTTCCTGGAACGTGCGGGCGAGGCCGCGCGTCGTCAGGGCATCCAGCGCATCGCGCGAGACCTGTTCCGGCGGCGGCAGACCGTCCGGGTAGAGGGCGCGACCGAGCGGCGTCGTCCGCAGGTGGTTGTAGCTGAGCGCGTCGCCCGGATGCTCGGCCAGCCGGACGAACGCCGTGAAGGCGCGCAGCACCGGCGTGTCCAGGACCGCGCTCTCGCCCTCCCACGTGGCGGGGATGCCGGCCCGGCGCAATTCCGCGCCCAGCAGTTCCCCGAAGGTGTTGGACCTCACCAGCACCGCGCAGCTGAGGCCGCGCGTCCAGGGACGGACCGTCGCGAGCTCGTTCACCAGCGGCGCGACGAAGCTTTCCTTCTTCGCGTCCTCCGTCGGCACCAGGTGCACGAAGCCGCGCGTGTCGCGGTCGTGCGCGACGTGTTCGGGGCAGCGCCATTTCCCGAAGCGCGCCATCGCCTCTCCGCCGAACACGCGGTTCACCGCGTCGGCGATCTCCCGGGTGTAGCGGTAGGATTCGTTCAGCTCGCCCAGCTCGTACTTGCCGCTCCGCTTCTCGCCGGCGAAGATCGCGACGTCGCCGTTGCGCCAGCCGTAGATGGCCTGCTTGCTGTCGCCGACGATGAACACGCTCTTCTCGCCGTCGGACTGCGCCGCCTCGTCGACGAGGTTCTCCAGTGCGCGCCACTGCTCATGACTCGTATCCTGGAACTCGTCCAGCGCCCAGTGGCGGATGCGCGCGTCCAGGCGGTACTCGAGCGCCAGGCGCGCATCCGGCGGCAGGGCGCCGACCAGGCGCGGCACGTCGTTGAACGTGAGCCGTCCGCACCCCCGCACCCGCCGGGCGTACTCGCCCTCGAAGGCCGCCAGCAGGGCGTGCAGTCCGCCCGCCGTCTCGAGCCTGCGGGCCAGCAGGAAGCCCCGCATCATCCGCACGGCCCGCGCCGCCACGGGGTCGCCCTCCATCACCTTGGGGACCTTCGGAATGGCCCCCGTGAAGTTCCGGACCGCGTCGATGAACGTATCCGCGCCACGCTTCCCCGCAAAGGACGCGAGGCCGTCCGCCAGCGCGCGGATTCCGGGAATCGTCGCGCCGAGCTCAGCCGGCGGATCCGACCAGATGCGCGCGGGGTCGCCCCAGCCCCCGCCGTCGGGATGGTCGAGATAGACCCGGTGCCAGTCCCGCACCAGCTGGGCGAACGTCTCCAGGAAGGACCGGTCGGCCTCGCGGTTCATTGCCTTGCGGAAGGCCGTGGCCAGGGCGCGCTTCGCGTCGTCGTCGCTGCGGCGGAGAATCGACAGCGCGACGCCCGTACGTTCGCCGCCTTCGTCGAAATCCCCGAGCAGGGCGACATCGCCCGCGAGCCCGAGCTCGAGTGGAAACATCTGGACGAATCTCATCAGGAAGCTGTCGAGCGTGCCGATCAGCGTGAGATGCTGCGTGTCGACGACCTCGCGCAGCCGTGCCGCGGCGGCGGGGTCCGTCGCCGCGTCCTTTGCCAGTCGCGTGACGAATCGGGAGAAGATCTCTCCGGCAGCGGCCCTGGAAAACGTGAGCGCGACGATCTCGCGCGGGGACGCGCCCTCCTCTAGCGCCGCCACCATGCGCTCGACCAGGGCGAAGGTCTTTCCGGTCCCCGCGCTGGCTTCGATCAGTCGATTTCTCATCGCGGCACCTCCTTCCGGGCGAGGCGGACTTCCTGGTCGGCGATCCAGTCTGACCTGACGCTGAGTTCCGGGCGGTCGTAGAGGAGCCCGGCATAGTCCCATTGCCAGGCGTCGGAGGGCGCGGGCGGCCAGAACACCCCGCGCCGGATCTCCGCAAGCAGTCTGCGGATCAGGTTCTCGGCTTCCGACTGATAGGCGTCGGAGGACATCGCGGGCGCGAACCCGGTCTCCTCGGGCGTCTTGCCCAGCACGCAGTAGCAGGCGCTGCGGCGCGCGTTCCGCGCCGGTGCGAACCGCACGTCCCCGCTGACCTCCAGCATGGCGCAATAGAGCGGCAGCTGGAGGCTCTTCCAGGCCGCCTCCTTCGTCCTGCCCTTCGCGTCCACCACCGCGACGAGGGGGAGCCCGCGCGCACGGGCGAACTCGACCGCCGACTTCGTCGTGTCCCAGGGCGTCGCGTGGTCCATCTTGTCCCACGTCTTGTAGTCGACGACGCACCACTCGCCCGTGTGCGCGTTGACGTCGACGCGGTCGCAGCGTCCGTGGACCGTCGTCCCGTCATAGGCGACCTGCAGCGTCTCCTCGGTGGCGACGATGCGCCAGCCCTCCCGGTGCCGGCGGACCTGGTGTTCGGCGAAGGCCGCGAGCCGGCGCCGGGCGGAATCCGCCTGCAGCGCGACGATCGCCGGCGTGGAGAGGCCGAACCACGCCACCAGCAGGCGGTCCACCTGCCGCGACAGTTCGGCCGCGATCTCGCCGGCGTCCTCGGAATCCGCCAGGGGGCCTTTCGCCCAGGCGTCGAGCGCGTCGTGGCAGAGGGTGCCGAAATGCGCGGCGTCGAGTTCCTCCGCCACGTCGTCCACCGACTCGCCGAACTGCCGCTTGAGATAGTAGGTGAACGGGCAACGCAGATACCAGTCCAGGTTCGACGGCGAGATGTGCTCCAACGGCATCTCGACCGCGGGCACCGGCAGGTCAAGCAGCCAGTCGACCGGCAGGGTCCGCGCCGGCGTCTCGCCCGTCCCGTTCGTCTCGGCGTAGAACCGACGCGCGCGACGCGCGAGCGCCTGATCGTCGGATGTGCGCAGCAGCAGCCGCGAGGGCTTCAGCGCAGTGCCGTCCGCCGCCAGCCGGTGGAAGGAGATCCGCACGTCCTCCGGACGACGGCAGGCCCGTGCCTCCCTCAAGATGAAGGCGTCACGCGCGGCCCGCATTCCGTTTGTCAGCAGACCGAGCCCTTCGCGCAGGGCGTCCGGGAGGAAGGGATGCCCCACCACGCTCTCCGGCACGCACCCCTCCTGGAAGCCCGCGATCACCAGTTCGTCCTCGGCCACCCACGGGACCTCGAGCCAGCCGTCCGTCTGCACGACGTCGCCCGTGTCGGGTTCCAGCGAATAGGTCGCCTCCTGCAGCCGACGCGCGAACAGCACCCGTGCCTGCTCCTCCGGCAGGGCCAGGCCCGCGAACTCGTCGAACATCTCGCGGACCGCCGTCGCCGCGGCGACGAACTCCCGGTCCTCGGGCCGGGCCGCATCCAGCCGCCGCGCGGCGAAGATCTCGGCCAGGAGCCCGCGCACGTTCTCCAGCCCGCCAGGCCGCGTCAGCCTGTCCCGGACGAAGTCGACAACCCGCCGCAGATCGCCCGTGGCGAACGTCCGGACGTCGTCCAGCCTTTCCGGCAGGTGCGCGGCCTTGAGTTCATCCAGCGCGCCAAGCGTCCGCACCAGCGCCCGACGCGGCAGTTCAAGGGCGCGCGCCAGCCAGCGCTGGACGTCGCCCTGGCGGATGAAGGCGCTGAAGACATCATACCGCGCCTCGTCCGAGAGCGCCACCAGCTGGCCGAGCAGATGACCCAGCGAACTCGTCGCGACCTGCTCGCGCGCGGGATTGTGCAGGCGAAGCGACCGGGCCTGGAAGGCCCCCTGCATCTCGGGAAAGAGCGCGTCGTCGACCAGCGTCAGGGCGGGCAACGCCTCGGCGGGTCCAACGCCGGCGAACCAGTCCGCCACCGCGCCGGCTTCGCCCGCAGGCGTCGCGTGCACGGCAATCTGCCCATCCTGCAGTCCCAGGTCGGCCAGCCCGCCGTCCTCCTGCCCGGGGCGCACGCGCCCCCATTCGTCGAACAGGCCGGCATCCGCCGCGTCGGCATGGACCAGCACGGTCGTGGGGAGGCCCCTCGCCTGCAGCACCTTGTAGAGCGAGGCGATCGGCGACAGCAGGCCGGGCAGCACGATCTCCTCCACGCCGGACAGGGCCGGCGGATCGGCCACGGCCTGCCCCGCGGACTCGCCGCGGAAACGCAGCCCTCTGCCGTGCAGGGCCTCCAGGTAGACCGCCTCCAGGGCGGCGAGATCCCGCCAACGGGCGATCTCGAGGTCGAGCCCGTCACCCTTCAGGAGTTCGGGCGCACGCGCCGCCACTTCCCGCATGAGCAGGCCGTTCTCCCCCAGGATGCGCCAGACGCGGAGCAGTCCCTGCGCCACGTCCACGGCATCTGCGAAGGAACGGCGTTCGGGCGCACGCGGGAAGAGAACGGGGTAGGCGTCCTGCGGCGCCGCGCGAAGGACCTCCGCCAGCACCGCAAGTTCCGTCACCGCGTCGGCTTCGGGGATTTCGGCACGGGCCGGTTGCAGCAGATGCGCCGGCATCTTCACCAGGGGGGGCACGAGGCCTTCGGCGACGCGCTGCGCCAATGCCAGCCGCAGCCGCCGTCCAGCCTGGGCCGTGGGCACGACAACCATCACGTGCGCCAGCGACTTCGCCCCGGCGGCGTCGTTCCGCACCCGGCCCAGCAGCCAGTCCGCCACCGCGTCGACCAGCTTGCGCCGGGGATCGAGATATTCCACTTTCTTTCGCACTGTCCGTTCCTTCCCGTCCATCCACTTGCCGGAATTATACCATCTCCGTCGGAGACGGCAGAGCCGGGATCTGCTTCGCCTCGATCTTCTCCGACGCGGGCAGGGCATCCGTGGCGATGCCCATGTCCTTCAGGTCCGCGACCTTCTTCAGGATGTTGCCCGGGCCCGAGGAGAGGCGCTTGACCGACTCGTTGTAGCTGCGCACGGCCGCGGCGAGCTGGGTTCCGAGGTCCAGGAAGCCGTCGCCCCTGCTGCCTTCGAGAAAGAGGCGGACCTTCTCCACGAGCGCCTCCGCCGCCTTGCGGATCTCCTGGGTCTTACGGTGCGACTTCTCCGCGGACCAGAACTCGGCCAGCATCCGCACCACGGGCAGCAGTCCCGTCGCGTTGATGAAGACGACGCCGTTCTCCAGGGCGTAGTCGCGCAGGAGCCTCCGCGCGCCGCCGACCTTGACCTCCGCCTTCATGGCGATCAGGTAGACCTCGTCGAGCGGGATGTACATCAGCATCGTGTTGAGAATCTTCTTCCCCGTCACGTCCTGGAGCTTCCGGTGGTAGGCGGCCGTCTTCATCTCCTCGACGTGCGCCTTCAGCGACTCGACGATGCGGGGACGGGGATCCGCGCCCTCCGGGCCGGACGCCACCAGGTCCATGTATGCGGCGAGCGTGGTCTTCGCGTCGACCACCATCCAGCGCCCGTCCGTCATCTTGACGAGCACGTCCGTCCGCAGGTCCTTGTGGTCCGATTCCGCCGACGCGAAGGTCTCCTGGTACGTGTAGTCCACCGTCTCCTGCAGACCGCCCAGTTCGAGCACGCGCTTCAGCTGCATCTCGCCCCAGACGCCGGTCATCTGCGCGTCTCCCCGGATCGCGTCCGCGAGGTTGTTCGCCTGCTCGGAGACGGCATTGGTCTGCTGGACCAGGCCCTTGATCCGCTCGTCGAGCTTGCCCGTGCGCTCCGCCGTCTCGGAATTGATGGCGTCGACACGCTTCCGGAACGCGTCGAGGTCCGCCTTCAGCGTCCGCGCGATGTCCTGCATGCCCTTCTCGCCCTCGCGCTGCAACTTCGCGCTGCGGTCGTCGAGGATGGACTGCGCCAGGGCCTTGAAGCGGTCCTCGGCCTTCTGCAGGGTCACGTCGTACTGCCGGCGCAGCTCGGCGACCTTCTCGCGCTCGGCCCGGAGTTCGGCCTCGCCCCCCGCCTTCTCGGTCTGCAGCCAGGTGGCCTCGTCGCGCGCGTCCTCGAACCTCCGCTGCAGGTCCTCCAGCCGGCCGTTCAGGCCGGCGATCTGCGCCTCGTACTGCCCGGCCTGCCGCCGGAGGTCCGCCTCGCCGTCCTCCCGCAGCTGCCCCAGCGCCTCCTCCCGCGTCCTCAGCTCCGCCCGCAATCCCCCCAGCCGGGCCGCGCACGCCAGGTACGCCCCCATGCCCGCGACACCCGCGCCCGCCAGCGCAGCCAGCACCATCGTCGTCATCGTTCGCTTCCTTTCTGAAATGACAGGGACGGGAAGCCCCTGCGGGATTCCCATAGGGGAAACGACGGGGCGGGGGGCGATCTTACAGGGAGATTCGAGAAAGATGGGAAAATCAACGGCGCGCGGAGCCGGGCACCTGCGGCGGGACCTGCGACCTGTCGCGGCCCTAGGGTTCCAACTGGATCTTCGCCCGGCTGCCATGGGCTTCGTCGAACGTGACCGTGATCTGCGGCCAGATGCGGTCCTCCATGGCGCCAACGTGCGAGATCACGCCGACCTGGCGGCTGCCCTGTTCGCCCCGCGTCAACCCCTCCAGCACCTCCATGCACTTCTCCAGCGCATCGCCGTCCAGCGAACCGAATCCCTCGTCGATGAAGGTGGAGTCCAGCTGGATGTTTCCCGCGCGGTTGCGGACGACGTCCGCCAACCCCAGCGCCAGCGCCATCGAGGCTTCGAATCCTTCACCGCCGGAAATCGAATCCGCCTTGCGCGTCTTCCCCGTCATGCGGTCCTGCACGTCGATGTCGAGTCCTGCGACCGCGTTCCGGTTCTCCCCCTGGACCCGGTGAACGAGCGTGTAGCGTCCGCCGCTCATCGTGTCCAGGTGGGCATTGGCCTGGCTGAGGACATCCTTCAGGCAGTCGCCCAGCATGTAGCGCTCGAAGTCGACGCGGTCGCCCGCCCCGCGTTCGCCCGTCGCCAGCGCCGCCATGTTCCGCAGGCGCTCCATCGCCGCCTCGGATTTCTTCAACCGGGCGTCGATCGCCGCGATGCGCGTGCGGAGGTCCCGGTGGGACTGGACGAACCGCGCCATTTCGGCCGCCTTCGCCGAAGCCTCTTCATCCACCCGCTTCGCCTCTTCGCAGTCCCGCTTCACGGCCTCCAGATCGCGGCGGACATAGCCCGCCGTCTCCAATTCCAGCCTGCGCACGTCTTCCGACGCATGCGCGCAATCCGTCCGGTATTTCGTGCATCCTTCGCGCAGAGCCGCGATCCAGCTCTGCACCTGTCCGTCCTTCAGCGGCAGCAGCGCGACGTCCACGCGGTAGGCGTCCTCGTCCGGATAGGCGGCCTTTCGCAGCGCCGCGGCGAAGTCCTCCTGCGCCCGCGCCACCTTCCGGCAGACCTCGTCCAGACGGTCCTGCGCGGCGGCGCGCGCCGCGGTTGCGGCCGCGAGCCGTTCGTTCGCCCGCTGCACGCGCCGGTCCACCCGGTCGATTTCCCTCTCCAGCGCCCCGACGGCCTGTTTGCGCGCCTCCACGTCGGCCCGCGCCTCGGCTTCGGTCGCGAACGCCAGGTCTTTCCGCAAGGTGTCGATCTCCGTACCGCGGGACGCGAGGTCGAGGTCGAGCTGCTGCAGTTCCGCCCGCTGCCGCTCCAATGCCTTCTCCAGCTCTTGTTTCTTCTTCTCGCCCTCCAGCTGGGCCTTCTGCACGCTGTCCCTCTCCCGAAGACGGCGGTTGGCGGCTTCCTGGCGGTCGCGTGCCGAGGAAATCTCGCGGTCAAGTCCTCTGCTGCACTGCAGGCGGCGCTCCGGACTGCGCCAGTCGTCCCGGGTCCACGCCTTGCAGGCCGGCACGCACGCGGCCGACCTGGCCAGGTTCTCCTCCGCCCCCTCGATGACGGCCCTGTCCTGCGCGACCTGGGCCGCCTTACCGCTGCGCCGTTCCTCGGCCTCCTGCTGCCTACGCCGCGCCTCCGTCACCTCGGCCTCCGAACAGAAGTCCGCCGCCGCCGGTTCGGCGGGCAGCGCGCCGGCGTCCGTGTGCGTGACGCCGCAGACCGGACACCTGCCCGTGCCCTGCCCGCGGATCTCTTCGCGCAGTTTCGCGGTCATCTGTCCGGCCTGCCCCGCGACGAACCGCGCATAGCGGTCGTCGTAGTCCCGCATGGCCGAAACGGCCTCGGCCGTCAGCCGGGCCAGTTCTTCCGTCTCCCGGGCGAACTGCCGCTCATAACCTCTGAGGGCGTCGGCGATCTTCTCGCAGTCCGCAAAGTCCCCGGCCTGTTTCTCGGCCGTCCGTACGTCCGTCTCCGCTCGCGCGACTTCGCCCTCCACGCCCTTCAGGCCGGCCAGGGTGGCCGCATGCCCCTCCAGCTCTTCCCCGAGTCTCCTCAGGTCCGACTCGGTTTCGGCACGGCCGGTTTCGCGCGCGGCCCTCTTCCTTTCCTGCGTCGCCAGGAGGAGCATGTTCCGCGACAACGTCTCGTAGACGGGCAGGTTCTGCCTGCGGCTTTCGAGTTCGACCTTCGCGTCCTCGAGTTCCCGCCGCCGGGGACCCTGTGCCGCCTGCTCGGCGTCGGCGTCCGCCTTCTCCTGCCTGTGGACCGCCTCCTCCTTTACGGCTTCGTCCTTCCTCCGGACCGCTTCGGACTGTTCATCCTCCGCATCCGCCTTCGCCGTCTCGGCGCGCCGGACCGACCAGGCCCGCTCGCCGCGCGCGAGCGCATCCTCCTGCGCCGCCATCTCCCCGGCACGGGCGACGAGTCCGTTCCAGGTCCGGCGTGCCGCGTCAAGGGCGTCCAGGCGCCCGTTCTGATGTTCCGCCGCGATCTTGGCCTCCCGCAGCACCTCCAGCCGCGCGTGGGCATCCCGTTGGCGGGTCCGGAGCTCGTCGAGCCATCCGTCCTCGGTCGCGACGAGGCTGTCCAGGTCTTCCATGAACGTGGGCGAACGCATGACGCGCGGCGGGTTCGTGCCGGCTTCCACCGGCTGCAGCCGCGTGCGGTCTTCGTCCGAAACCCGCTCCGGCAGGCGCATGTTCTGGATTTCGAGCCGGGCCGTCTCCTCGTCCTCCCGGCGCCTTTTCCACAGCAGGTCCCGGGCCTTTTCAAGCCGTGCCGTGAACGCCTTGTACAGGCTCGTGTCGAAGATGTGGGCGAGGATCTTCCCGCGGTCGCTCCCGTTCGACTCGAGGAACTTCCGGAATTCGCCCTGCGCCAGCATGACGATCTGGCTGAACTGGCCCGCGTTCAGCCCCAGCAGCTCGGAGATCCGCCGGCTCACCGCCGTCGTGCCCGCCACCACGGGCTTCCCGGCCTCCCAGAACTCGGCCCCGGGCACCGCCGGATCGTAGGTCCCGTCCCGGTGTCGCGTAAAGCCCTGGATCCGCCTCACCCGGTGCGTGCCGCCCTGATGCTCGAATTCGAGTTCGACCACGGTGGCGGTGGAGAGTTCCGCGAAATCGCTGTGCATCATGGCCGGCGTCCGGCGGCCGCCGCTCGATTCACCGTAGAGCGCGAAGACGATCGCGTCGAAAATCGTCGTCTTCCCGGCGCCCGTGTTGCCGCGGATCAGGTAGAGGGAGGACCCCAGTTCCTCGAAGTCGATCGTCTCCGTGCCCGCGTAGGAGCCGAAGGCCGTCATTGTCAGCTTCTTCAGCTTCATCCTACCGCCCCTCCATCGCGTAGTCCACCAGCGCCTCGGCGTCCGCCTCGATCGAGGATTCACGGGACATGACCAGTTCCGCCACCTTGCGGATCAGGCGGAGCTCTTCCTCGTCCGGAGCCGCGCCCGCGTGGCGGTCCTGCCAGAAGGCCGTGAACTTCTCGTCCAGCGTCCGTTCGGGACAGGCGCCGCCACCTCCGCCTCCCGACATGGACGCGGCATGTTCGGACGTCACCGCGAGCGCGAGCGATCCTCTGCCGGTGAACAGGGCGCGAATTGTCTCCGCCACCTCCGGCGTCAGATAGCGGTCCGTCAGCACGACCTTCACGTACTCGTTCGGCGCGTGGTGGCCGCGTTCGTCCGCCAGGATCCCCTCGTAGGTGCCCCTGACCTCGCGCACGCGGTGCAGCGGGGCGATCGGCTTGACCTCGACCGCGACGGCGCCCTTCGCCCCCAGCGTCACGCACACCGCCCCCTTGCCGCCGTGCTTCGCCTCGTCGAAGTGGTAGCACAGCGGCGAACCCGCGTACCGCATCGTCTCGCGCCCGACCGCCTGCGCCTTGTGGATGTGGCCCAGCGCCACGTAGTCGAAGCCGTCAAAGAGGGCGCCGTCGACATTGCCCACGCCGCCGATCACTGTCTCGGACCCCCCGAAGTCCGACTCCTTCCCCTCCCATGTCACGGCCTGGTGCGCCACGAGGACGTTTCGTCCCCGCACGTCGATCTTCTGCCGCGCCAGAAGCGCCCGGATGGCCGACGTGTAGTCCCGCGGGGTCTCCTCCCCGAGGACCTGCTGGATCCTGGCGGGGAACGTGAACGGCAGCAGCCAGAACGTCACGGGGCCGTGTTCGTCCTCGAGGACGACCTGCTCGACCTCCGCGTTCGTCTCCCCGACGATGTGGAGCCGGTGCTTCCTGAAGATTCCGGCGCCGAACGCCAGCTTGCGTCCCGAATCGTGGTTGCCGGCGACCATCAGCACGACCAGCCTGTCGTCCACGGACAGTAGCTTCGTCAGGAAATCGTCCAGCAGCTTCACCGCGTCGTCGTTCGGCGCGGCCCGGTCGTAGACATCGCCTGCGATCAACACCGCCGCCGGCTTCTCCTCCCGCACCAGCGCGACGAACTTCTCCATCCAGTCCCGCTGGTCCTCCGCGAGACTCTGCCCGGCCAGACTCTTCCCCAGGTGCAGATCCGCAATGTGGATGATCTTCATGCCGTTTCTCCCCTTCCGAACAAAGCCAATTGGTCCTTCTACGCGGAGAACGCGCACGGACGCGTCAATCTTACGGCATGCGCGGTTTCAGCGTGTTTTTGCGGACGCGGCCTCCGCCGCGGCGAGGAGGAGGCCGAGGGCGTGCTCGACCGCGGCGGCGCGGACCGCCGGGCGGTCGCCCGCGAACTGGACGTTCTCCGTGCGCACGCCGTCCTTCGCCGCGAGGCCGAACCAGACAGAGCCCGCGGGATGGCCGCCGTCCGGACCCGGCCCGGCAACGCCCGTCACCGAGACGGCGAGGTCGGTCTTCAGCAGATCGCGCGCGCCACGGGCCATCTGCGCCGCGCATTCGGGACTGACGGGCCCGACGCCGTCCAGGATCTCGTCCGACACGCCCAGCACGCCGTGCTTGACCGAATTGTCGTAGCTGATCACGCCGCCCCAGAAAACGGCGCTCGCGCCCGAGACGTCGGTGATCGCGCGCCCGATGCCGCCGCCCGTGCACGACTCCGCCGTCGCGCACGTCAGCGTCTTCGCCGTCAGCGTCCGGACCAGTTTCTCCGCCGTCGTCATGCCGGTCCCTCCGCGAGCGCCGCGCGGCAGGCGACGGGGGAATTGTCGACGAGGCCGAGGGCCTTCAGCGTGCGCCACAGGCGCCGGACGACGCCGTCCGCGTCCTCGTCGAGACGGCCCGTGACCGTGCTGGTGAGCTTGCCGCCTTCGGATGTCTTGACGATGTCCATCTCTGAAATTCCTCTCTCGGGACTATTATATCGGAAGCAGCTTCCGGAACTGCGCGATGCCGAAGCCCCCGTGCGTCACGGACTAGATCCGCTTCAGCTCGTAGTCCTTCGTGCCGAGGCCCATCCGCGCGCCCTCGGCGACGGCGTCCTGCCAGCGGGTGACGGGATGCATCGTCGCGAAGAGGTCGCCCTTCGTGTCGCGGCCCTCGAGACAGCAGCCCGGCATGAGCGGGGCGGCGTTGCAGAGGTCCGCGCAGGCCTGGTCGAGCGCGACGGGGTCCGCCGAGGCGGCGATGCCGAGGTCCGGAATCAACGGCACGTCGTTCATCGGGTGGCAGTCGCAGTGCGGCGAGACGTCGCAGATGAACGAGATGTGGAACGCCTGGTGGCCGCGCACCGTCGCGGCGGCGTATTCGGCGATCTTGCCGTGCATCGCGGTGCAGGGTTCCCCGAAGTCGCTCTCGATCGCGTCGCGCCCGCAGGCGCCGATGCAGCGGCCGCAGCCGAGGCACTTCGCGGGATCGATCGCGGCCTTGCGGTCCGGCCCCAGCGTGCAGGCGCCGTGCGCGCACTCGCGCGTGCAGCGGCCGCAGCCCACGCAGCGGGAGGCGTCGATCTGCGGGTGGACGGTGGAGTGCATCGCCTTCTTGCCGGCGCGGGAACCGCTGCCCATGCCGAGGTTCTTGAGGGCGCCGCCGATGCCGGTCATCTCGTGGCACTTGAAGTGGGTGAGGGAGATCACGACGTCGGCGTCGACGATCGCGCGGCCGATGTAGGCCTCCTTGACGTACTTGCCGTCCGGCAGCGGCACCGCGACGTCGTCCGTGCCGCGCAGGCCGTCCGCGATGATGACGGGACAGTCGACCGTGAACGGCGAGAAGCCGTTCTCCCAGGCGAGCTCGAGGTGCTCGAGCGCGTCCTTCCGGCGGCCGACGTAGAGCGTGTTGGCGTCCGTGAGGAACGGACGGCCGCCGCAGGCCTTCACGAAGTCGACGACGGTGCGCGCCCAGTTCGGACGCAGGTACGCGAGGCAGCCCGCCTCGCCGAAGTGCGTCTTGATCGCGACGAACTTGTCCTGGAGGTCGAGCTTCCCGAGACCCGCCGTCTTCATGAGGCGGGTGAACTTCTGCTGGAGGTTCTCCGCATCGGAGCAGCGGAAGTCCATGAAATGAACGGTAGACTTCTTCATCATTCAGTTCTCGTGTCGTGGTTGGGTGTACGGGTTCAGCCGACCTTCACCTCGGCGATCGTGCGGCGATCGGAGGAGAAGGAGATGCGGCACCGGCCAGGTCTTCGACCAGTCCCACTTCGGTTCGATGGCAAGTCCCTGAAAAAGGTCGCGGCGCCCCTCGAAGAGACAGTGCAGTGTCGAGACGAGCAGCGACTTGCCGAACCGGCGCGGCCGAGCGAGGAAGAACTGCGTCCCGATGGACATGTCGACGAGCGGTAGGATCTGCGCCGTCTTGTCCACGTACGTGAACCCGTTCTCGCGCAGCTTCCGGAAGGAATAGATGTCCGTCGTCGCCTTTTCCATGTCCCGACATTATACCATATTGTATCCGCGGCACTCCTTCCGCCTCCCCTGGGGCTATCCACAACCGCTCCTCTGCCTGCGGCACAATCCCGCAGACAACCCGTTCGTAGATTTCGCGATTGGAGAGAAATTGTTCTCGCAGTCGCCGCGGTCCCTGTAGATCTGCGCAAACGATGCCGCATTGAGTTTCCCGTCGTTCGTGACGAGCGCACTGCAGTCCCAGCATCTGCCGACCCCGTCCTCGACGAATTCGAACTCGCCTTGGACCAGCGCGGGCGCGTTCTTCTTCGGCCGACCGCGCCGCCTTGGCTTCGTCGCCGGCTCGATGCGCCTGACATCTCTTGACGGTCTGCGGAGAAGGATGCCGCGACGGGACTTCTTCCATCCTCCAAGCCGGATGCCGACCTACAGCGCCTCCCATCCTTCTCCGGCGTCGATCCATTCTCGCGAGTTCTCAGTCAAAAAATGGGGTAAACTCCAGTAAACTCCAGATGTATACGGATCAAGGTAAATATGATATGATACGCGTAATCAGAATAGCGAATAAAGGATAATAGTTCATGAAAAAACTTATAGCAGTTCTTTGTGTGGTGTCTTCTACACTCTTATGGGCGGATGTGGTAGTCAGAAAATACAAGCCGGTTGCAGAGGTCAGTCAAGAAGTTTCTGTTCGCGAAATAAAAGCTGAACAGATGCCGCCATCAGAGGGTGTTTATCCCTGTGCGTTTTCAATTGTGCCGGCATTGGAATGGCCGTCGCAGGGGTGTGACGTATCTCTGCTCCGTTTTAATTTGCTTGTCGGACGCCATAGAACTGTTAAAGGGTTTGATTTTGGCGTTTTGGGAAATCGCGTTTCCGGTGAGAGCGCCGGATTGCAGTTGGCTGGTGTTTGGAACGATTGCGGGGCTTCTGTCGGGTCTCTGGGCGTTGCGGCAGTCGCGAATTATGCTGTGTATGGATGGGATGGAGTGCAGGTGGCCTGCGTAAACTGGACCGAGGGTGAAATGAACGGTATTCAATTTGGTGCGGTCAATATGGCCGGTCGGGATCTTGGGCTGCAGGTAGGTCTTTGCAATCGAAGTGGGAAGTCGATCGGCATCCAACTTGGTGCTATCAATGTTTCTGAAGCGTTGAGCGGAATTCAAGTAGGTATCATCAATGTTAATATCGCCTCGACGGTTCCGGTGTTGCCGTTTGTGAATATTGGATTCTGATTTAGAAAGGATGATTATGAAAAAATTCTCTATCGTTCTCTTTGGGGCTGTAATGTCTGTTTTTTCCGGGTGTCTTACTCCGAGAACCGACGGCATGTCTGTGGAGAAGGGGCGGTTGCAGATAGACAACGTTCCTCTCTCGTTGAATTTGGAAATGGTTCAAGATGCAATGTATAAAACTCCCAAAGGATTTCTTCGAGTTCAGGTTACCTTGCAGAACAAGAATCGAGAGGATTTTGATTGTCAGTATCGTTTTATATGGAAGGATAAAAATGGCTTGACGCTAACGCATGCGCGGTCCTCGTGGAAGCCGCTCGTTCTGCATGGAAAGCAGAAAACTGTAGTGGAAGGGGTGGCACCCATTAGCGCTGCGGCTGATTTTAAACTGGTCATTCGCGCATCTGGCCTTCGTTGAAGAAAGGAAAGGTTTTTATGCATAAAAGAATCGTGACATATTTTGTTTCATCGCTTTTGGCGGTCTGTTCCGCGACTGTAGATGCCGCCCCGGTAAAGGCTCTGCTTGTTGTTCAAAATCATGCATCGGAAGAGTTTAAAAGGCCTCTTTCAAATTTGGCCAACAGGCTTTCCGCGGCATTGAGCGGTGGTGTGTTTAATGTAATAGATCCTGCAGATGTGATCGGGGATGCTCAAAACACTGCTCCCGCCGGTGAAAAGATGCCGCAGTCGTCGGCTTTGAGGCTGGCGGAACTTTGCAAAGCTCAGGCTTTAATCACGGCATCCGTCGACGAGATGTCTATAGAGAGTTTCGGTAACCCGGTTAGGTTGCAGCGCCTTCGCGCCACGTTGACGCTGCAGGCTAAGCAATTGCCGGATGGGGCTGCGATGAAAGGCGTTACGGTGACTGTTGAAGGTGATAAGCGTCAACCCGCGCAGTTTAAGTCGAATTCTGATTCTCTGTATTCTCAACTCGTTTCGAAACTGATTGCAGCTGCGAAAGGGCAGTTTTTAGACGAGGCTGAGAAGATTGCCTGGACTAAGGCGGAGCCTTCTTTAGTGGAAGTTGCTTTTGCTTGCAATTATCCAGGGGCTGATGTTTCAATTGACGGTGTTTCGTACGGAACGGCTGGGGTTGCCGGGCAGGCGCCTCTTAAAGTTAACATTGCTCCCGGTGTGCACAATTTGAAGGTTTCATATCCTTTTACCGTTGATTATGCCGTTCGCGCAAACTTTGTCGCCGGCTCGACTTATATGATTAATCTGCAGGAGAATGATGAGGGTCGAATCCGCCGTCGGAGCGATGCGCATTATGCGGTGCTGATGGAGCGTATCGCAAAGTCGGGTGCGACAGACGATGAGGTGCGCTTGATTAAGGCGAAGGGCTATGGGGCATATCTTTCGGCGAGTCATACAAGAATCGCCGGAATGCCTAAAGTCCTGAAGAAATGGATGTGGAACAGCAATGAAGCCGTGCCCGAGTTCGGATTGGAAGGCGGCGCTCTAAAAGATGAGAAGACGATGTCTACCGAAAAAATGCTGATGGATGCGGCCAAAGAATCTAACGTTTCAAAGTGAAAGGGAAGAAAATGAAAATTATTTTATCTGCGTTTATATCGGTTGTCGCAATCGCTTTGGCAGGGTGCGTGTCGCGCAGCGGCTCTCCAGGGTATGTCAACGAGGAGGTTCTTGTCTTTGATCGTCCGGAGACGCTCACTCAGTCGGAGCGCAGTCGTCTTGTCGTTGATGTTGTCGGGCGCCTGCTGACAGATCCGACTTTCTCGGCTAAATATGCCGAGAAGATGAATGCAAAATCTGATGGAAAGATGCCGATTGTTGCTTTTTCTGCGCTTGAGAACAATGTGAATGACGGGCGTTCCGACAGCGCTGCAATGGGGCAGTTCACACGGGAATTGATGGTGGCGTTACGAAAAACAGGAAAGTTTGATGTGGTTGACGATGTCGCCAACCCCGCTTTAGTGAACCGGTTGATGTCCGGTAACGACGCCGGGGAGACAGTTACCGCCGCACAGAATTTCGGCGACTATGCGCCGCCGGACTTCTATGTCACCGGTGATATTCGCCGATTTTTTGACGATGGTATTTACACGCATTGTTTGAATTTGCAGATGCTTGATACATCGACACGTCGTATTTTCTGGAGTGATACCGCAAAGATTTTGAAACGCAAGTAAATGATGAAAAGTCTTTATTTTTATTTTTCCGTATTGTTGGTGGTTCTGTTGGTTGCCGGGTGCGCTTCGGATCGTATGTTGCGCGAACCGGAGTCGATTCCTGCGTTTGTGGCAGAATATACGACCTCGAGACTCGGGGTGCGCACGAGCGGTATCCCGGTGTCGATCGACCTTGAGGATTGTGTTGAAAGCGCAATGATTTCATCTCGCGGTCTGAGCGGCGGCACATCTACGCTCGGCTTTTTCCCCGTGAAAAGTGTGGTTCATCGTGAACTTCAGCGCATTGTGTCTGACAATTTCCGCATGGTCTTGCCTGACGAACAGCCGATGGTGGAATTGAAAGTTTCATCTGCGTTGATTATTGTCAGAGAAAGCTGGTCAAACATAAGTTGCGAGATGGAACTTGAGTTCGCCCTTCTCAATCCACACCATGACGACAAGCCTTATTTCTCCCGTAAATATAAGAGAAAGTGTGTAGGGAGGTTGGAGAATAAGCGTATAGTTCCGCTCTGCGTTTATGAAACTGTCCAGAAGATCGTGAAACAATTCGTCGGAGATGTTTCCCAAGATCCTTCTTTGGCGGCCCGCTTGGAATCGCTTTCCCCGCTTGGTGCGGTAAAAACAGTTAAGGCGGCATCGCTGAGGTCTCTTTTTTTTGGTGCAGAAAGTAAAGGGATGTTTCCTGGAAAATGCGAGGTTATGTGCAACGATTGGGAAGGATTTAAGACGGACAAATGGGCGAGGAGGCAGATTGAGGAAAGTTGCCGGATGAAGCTGGGGATTGAGGAAGAGCGCGTTAGAGTCGTTTTCTTGAATGAGAAATTGGATAATGCGACAAAGACTTGGTCGTATGAGTTTGCGACTTTCCCGCGTTCCAAGATTGTTTTGAATTATGATCCCGTCACACGGGTCGGAACGTGTATTGCCGATATGGGATTATTAGGTTTGTCGGAAGAGAAGACGTCTCAGTTAATGATGAAATATATCAAAAAGGAGATGGATTCTCGTGCCGGCATCGCAGGATCTGGCGCCGAAGCGACTATTCGTTATGACTCGTTCAAGACCGATTCGAGGTATGGGTTGCTGGTTGTAACTTTTAGAAATATTTATTGATCAAACAACTAAAAGAAAGGAAAAATGACATGAACTCTTTAAAGATTGTTTGCGGCGCTCTTGTCGCGGCGTTTATTGCTGGATGCATGTCTAGCCCTGCATCGTTTAATGCTTCATCTAAGCCGTATGAGCAGGGCAAGTATACTGTTTTAGGTGAGGAAGTTTCAGGGACGAATACTCAGATCAATTGGCTCTTCTTCACATTCGGAGCAGGAGGTTCCGGTCAGCGTCACGCATTGGCTGATGCGTTGGAGCAGGTTCCAGGTGCCGATGGATTGATTTCCATGGCTATCGATACTGAAAATTTCTTCCTCGTCCCGTTTGCCCTTCCAAGTTTTTACACCACGCGGGTAACAGGAACTCCTGTTAAGAGCAACACAAATAATTGATTAATCCAGTTTGGCATGCTTGTTTCAATTTTCGAAAGAAGCATGCCTCCTTGTCGTTGTCGTTGGATTTGTCCTGGGGGTAAAGACCGCAGCGGAATGTTCCGCCGGGCGGCTGGAGGTCGAAGGTGAAAGTTGAGGACCGCCCT
>JAEDMN010000156.1 GCA_016302985.1 Kiritimatiellia bacterium
CGCCGACGCGCCGTACGTGATCGAGTCGCCGAACGGCAGGATGCGGATCGCCGGACCGTCCGCGAACGCGGCGCCGGCCATGCACGCCACCGCCGCGAGAGACGTTCCCGCCACGCCCGCGCGGAACGCGCACGTCCATTTCACAAATCCACCCATGCAGCACCCCTTTCACTGTCTGTCCATGATAGCAAATCTTCGCCAGGCGCGCCCGCGCAATCGCGGACGCGGGGAACGTGCGCGGGCGCGGGGAACGTGCGCGAGACGCAGGGGGCGCGGGGCCGCATGCGAATCAGCGGGCGAAGGAGATCTTCAGGTAGCCCGAGGACGGAACGGCGGCGTCGTTGAGGCCCTTGTCGAGGACGGGGGCCGCGACGGGATTGCCGAACGTGTCGAAGGCCTCGACCTTCGCCGGCTTCGCGGCGAGGCGGACGGCAAGGTTCCCCTTCCCGGTCGCGTTCAGCACGTAGACCTCGCGGTCGGCGGCGCCGCAGTCCGCGACGCACGCGTCGTTGTAGACGCCCACGATGCGCTCGCGCGCATCCTCGGCCTCGATCACGGGATAGAACGCCTCGTAGTGGCGCGGGCGGAACGCGCCCTTCAGCAGGGCGTTGCGGTGCTTCTGCGAGAAGTCGAGCCAGTGGGCGATCATCTTCTTGTGCGATTCCGGCAGCGTGCGCAGCATGACCGAGTACTGGATGACGCCGAACATCGTGGAGAGCACGAAGCGGGCGGCCTGCTCGGGCGTCTCCTTCGCGTTCCATTCGAGCATGTCCGCGTGCACGGCCGTGTCGCCCGAGGTGAGACGCAGGTTCGCGATGCGGCAGCGGTTCGCGAGCAGGTCGCCGGGGCAGTCCGCCGCGCGCATCATGTTGCCGTACTGGCGGATGCCGGGGCCGATGTAGGACTGGCGGAACTCGACGAGGGCGTCCGGCTTGATGGCGGTGAGCGTGGCGTAGACGTCCTTCATCAGCCGGTCGACGGCCTCGGAGAGCGAGCGGATGTCGCGGCCCGCGTAGTTCTCCTTCACGGCGGGGTCCTCGCCGCGGAACCCGATCGCGTCGATGAAGTCGAGCTTCAGTCCGTCCAGGTTCCAGTCGCGCATCGCCCGGGCGTAGAGGTCGCAGAGGAACTGGCGGACCTCCGGGAAGCGCGGATCGAGGCAGGAGTAGCCGCTCCAGCGGTCGTTCTGGGTCCAGAGGTACTTGCCCTTGAAGCGCGCGTAGTTGGCGCTCTTGAGTCCGATCATCGGCACGCCGTACCAGATCATGTACTTCATGCCGAGGGCGTGCACCTTGGCGACGTGCGCGGCCATGTCGGGGAAGCGGTTCTTCGAGACCTTCCAGTCGCCGCAGTAGGCGTAGCCGCGGTTGGTGTCGTCCGTCTGCCAGCCGTCGTCGACGATGAGCACCTTCATGCCGAGCCGCGCGGCCTCGGCGCACTCGGCCTCGATCTCCTTGTCGTGGACGTTCTGGTGGAACGAGTACCAGGCGGAGTAGAGCGGCTCGAAGGCGGCGTCCGGCGCGGGCGCGGGCTTCAGGCCGGCCGTCTCGGAAATCCACTTCGAGCCGGCGGCGATGGCCTCGCCGAAGAAGACGTCCCGGCGGTCGAAGCGGATCTGCGTGCGGTACGCGGAGATGGGCGCCTCGGGCTCGCCGAAGAAGTCCAGCTTCCAGACGAGACGGCAGTCCTCCTCGCGGAGGCCGGCCGCGATGCCGACGGACCGCTTGGCCTCGGAGCAGGAAACGGCGACGCGGTTGCGGTCGTTGTCGTTCAGGAACGCGACGAGCGGCATGCCGCTGCAGAGGCGCGAAGCCGTGTGGCAGCCCCAGTTCGGCGGCATCGTCACGCTCTCCGTGCGCGTCGTCCACTTGTGGTGGGCGTCGACCTGGTCGAAGTCGAAGCTGACGGAGAAGCGCGGCGGCGCGAGGGGCGACGGCGCGGAGAGCGCGATTTCGAGCGTCTCGACGCCGTCCGGCGCCGTGCCGCGCGTGGCCGCGAACGTCCAGCCGCCCGCCTCGGGCGCGTGGATGCGGACCGGGCCGACGCAGAAGCCGTCGCAGGTCCGTTCAAAGGGCGCGGCGAACGCCGCGCAGGCGAAGGCGCAAAAGGAAAGCGAAGACACGAGTTTCGTCATGGACAACCTCTCTCAGGGAAATGCATTTTCGCGCATTATAGCACATGCGTGCCGGCGGTGTACGCGGGACCGCGCGCAGACAGGGAGCGGATTCCGCTGCGCCCTACCGCAGGATCATGATCGTGCCGCCGCCGAGAACGACGGTGCCGGACGCGACCCAGGCGGTGGTCTCGGCGGAATAGGCCCCGCCCTTCACGAGCACGCCGTCGACGGTGACGTGGCGCAGGGAGACCGCGCCGCCGGCCGGCGCGGCGATCTTCGCGCCGTTGGCGAGCGCGACGTCGCACATCTTGAGCGCGCGCGCCTCGGCCGTGGCCGCGGACACCTTCAGGACGGCGCCGTCGAGCGCGAGCGCGCCCAGGTCGCCCGCCAGCGCGTCCGGCGCGACGACCGTCCGCCCGTCGCCCTTCAGCACGCTGCCCGTGCCGAGGGTGAGCGTGCCCATCGCGAGCGTGGCGGCCGCGTCGACGGACTCGGCCGTCAGCGCGGTGCCGTCCGCGAGCGCCACCGCGTCCGCGAGGCGGAACGTGCCGTCCGCCTTCGCCGTGTCGAGGCGCACCGCCGCGTCGGCCGTCACGTCGACGGACGCGAGGTAGCGGGAACCGGCCAGCGCGTCGACGTTGTCCAGGTGCGCGAACCGGAGATTCGTGATCTTCGGCGTCGCCTGGGCGCCGCCGCAGCCCACGCCGAAGCCCAGCCAGGCGTAGGAACCGCCGACGGACTTGCCCACGTCGACGTTTTCGAACACGTGGGAGAAGCTTGCCGCCCCCTGCGTCATCTCGACCGTGAGCGTCTTCGCCGCGGCGGCATAGGTCAGGACGACGTCCGTGTTCTTGTCGCGCAGGTCGATCGGATCGTGCGACACCGCGTTGCCCCAGGGCAGGCCGGCGCCGTTGCTGGCGACCGTCATCGTCTTGAAGTTGGCCGTGTTGTGCGGGTAGAAGTACCAGCCGACGGCGACGCTCTTCGCGATGCCCGAGAAGCCGGCGCCGGCCGTGCTGGAGCCCACGCACTGGTTGCCGCGCGGGTCGTTGTGGAGGAAGAACGAGCAGGCGTCCGCCGGGGAGCCGCCGTTGATCCACAGCGAGAACGAGCAGCGCCAGTCGCCGTCGACGCGCACCTGGTGGCGCGTCTGCGCGTTGGAGCGGTGGTTGCCGGCGATTTCGCCGATCTGGATGCCGTCCGGGTAGACGTAGCGGCCGCTCCGGTGCGAGAAGTTCCAGCCGGCCGGCGTCCGCACGTCGACGTCCTCCAGCGGTTCGCGGCGGAGGCGCAGGCCGCCCTCCGCGAGGCGGAGCGCGACGTCCGCGTTCTGCGTGTCGACGAGGCCGAGGTCGCCCGCGCCGGTCTTGACGAGCGTGCCGGAACCGTTCAGCTTCTCGAAGCCGAAGAAGCCGCGCACGGGCTTCGCGGACGCGAGCAGCGCGTCCTGGCGGTCGGTGCGGAGGACGAAGTCGCTGAAGACGTTCTCGGTGTAGAGGCCGCCCACCCAGCCCGCGAGCACGACGCGCGCCGTGTCGTTCGAGGAGAGGACGGAGGCCATGTCGACGTTGTCGAAGACGACCTGGTTGGACCGCGCGCCGTCCTGCTGGGACATGCCGACGGCGAGCGTCTTCGCCGTGTCGTCGTAGGCCATCGTGACCTGCGTCGGACCGTACTTCGTCACGTCGATCGGGTCGAAGTCCGTGACGGTCGCCGGGTGGCGCACGCCGCGCGTGAAGAGCTTGACCTGGGTCTTGCGGGTGTTGTACCTGTTGGTGACGCCGCCGCTGATCTCGGTGATGTCCTCGTAGTAGCGGCAGGCGAGCTCGAGGCCGGCGTTGTTCGCGGCGAGGAGGCGCACCGAGAACTGGTCCGCGGGTGAGGCGTCGTGGGCGCCCATGTCGTAGGTGAAGGAGCAGGTCCAGTTGCCGCCGACGGGGATGCGCGAGACGGCCGTGGCCGTGCCGTTCATCTTCTTACCGTCCAGCAGGCGGGAGGTGGCGAGCGAACCGTCCGGACGCCAGTAGGCGCCGCCGGAGAGCGTCCAGAGGCCCTGGTCGGCGGTCGTGAGCCGCGCCGGAACCGCGAGGCCCGTCGCCGCGCCGTCGTCCTCCACGCGCACGGCCGCGCCGTCCGCGTAGTCGAGGCGGCCCATGAGGAAGCCCTGCACGTTCTCGTTCGGATGGAGCTTCGCGGCGAACGTCTGGCCCGCGGCGAGCGTCTTCGCGCCGCCGACGCGCACGTGGGCGACGGGGGCGCCCTTCTCCACGAAGCGGATGTTGGCGAAGCCGAAGGCCGCGTTGGAGCCGCCCGTGCCGCCGCCGAAGGCCATGTCGGCGGTGTCCGCGCCGACTTCGGCCGCGAGGTCCACGTCATGGGTCCAGGAGATCTCCGCGCCGTCGGCCGTGCGCAGCGAGAACGCGACGCGCTTCGCCTCGGCGTCGTAGGCGAAACGGCAGCGCCGGCGCTGCGACCAGGGACCCCACAGGTCGACCACGCCGGACATCGGGAGGTTCTTCACGACCGCGCCGTTCCGGCAGATCTGGATGCGGCGGTTGTAGACGTCGACCACGACGCCGAAGGAGTTCGTGATGCCGATGTAGCCGGTGTTGCCCGTACCGACCGCAGCCGTGCCGGAATTGTGGAAGGCGAGCGACCAGCCGTCGGCGGGACGGGAGGACGTCGTGTAGAGGAACGTGTCGAAGGCGAGCTCGAAGGAGCGGTCGACCGGGACCTTCGACTTGAAGACGGCGGAGGAGCCGGGGTCGCTGCCGTAGGCCTCGGTGGCCTGCAGGACGCCGTCGCGGCGCCACTTCGCGTTGCGGTTGCAGGCCCAGTGCTGGAGGCGCTCGAGGCCGAACGCGTCGAACGTCGCCGCGTCCGCCTCGACCGGCATCGCGCCGAGCGCCATGTCGCCCGAGACCTCGAGGGACGCGCCGTCCGCAAGCGAGATGGCGCCCGTCAGGTCGTTCGTCCAGGCCTTCGGGGAGACGCTCATGCGCAGCGTGCCCGCCTGGGCGTTCACGGGAACGGGCGACGGCGGCAGCGTCAGCACGCCGGCGCCGGTCTTGGTGATCGTCGCGCCCGCGACGACGTTGGAGGGATGGATGCCGAGGTGCGCGAAGCCGGGCGCCTCGAGCGTCAGGCCGCCCGCGCCGAGGTCGAGGCCGCCGCCGGACAGGTTGAACCAGTCCACCATCGTGCCCGAATAGGCCGTCGAGCGGGGCGCGAACGTGCCGCCGTCCACGACGATGGTGCCGTTGCCGTAGTTGCCGTCGGCCGCATGCTTCAGCACGCGGTCCATGCGCAACGTGCCGCCGTTCTTCACCGTCAGCTTGCTGCCGGCGCGGACGAAGCCCGTGTAGATGGAGAGCTCGCCGCCATCGACCGTCACGTCCGCCTTGATGGAGCCGCTGCGGCCGACCTGGAAGCCCTGGTTCGCGTCAAGGCCGTTGCGGTTGGCGGTCATCCTGCAGCCCGGCCCGACGCGGATCGTCGCCTCGCCGGTGCCCTCGCCGACGAAGACGTCGCCACCGACCGTGACGGAGGCGCCGTCCGAAATGTCGAGCAGGGAGCGGCCGTAGTAGCCCGAAACGCCGTTGCCGTTGTTGAGGCAGAGCTGGGTGAACGAGACCTCGGCACCACCCGAGACGTACATGGACGAGGTGACGTCGTTGTCCGACTTGCCGGCGCCGCGCGAGATGCAGAACCAGTTGTTCTGCTGCTCGAGCCGGCCGCCGACGACGTCGAGGCGGGTGGGCTTCTGCGTGCGCGAGCCGACCCAGTTGACGCCGTTGAGCCGGTTCGTCTGGCCGGGTCCGCCGAGGATCACGCGCCCTTCGTTGACCGTGAAGGTCGCATAGCCCTTGTCGCCGACGGTGCCCGTCGTCTCGTCCCAGACGAGGTCGTAGCTGTCCTTGTCCTCATGGGCGCGGTTCTTGCCGACCACGTTGACCGTGCCGGGACCGCCCGCAAGCTTCAGCGTGCCGGGGCCGTCCTTGATCAAGGCGCCGCCGGTCTGCGTGACGGGGCCCGCGAACGTCAGCGTCGCGGCGGGATCCACGATGCGCACCGTCGCCGGCAGGCCGCCTGGCACATCGAAGCCCAGGGGCTTCTCGACCGTCGCCGAGCCGCCCGTCCACTTCAGCAGGCCGCTCCCCATGACGAACGGCACGTCGGCCGCGCCGAAGTCGTCCGCGGACGACGCCGTGAACACGCCGTCGCCCGGCCAGACATCGGCCTGCGCGACCAGACCCGCAGCCAGGACGCCCGCGGCCAGAACAGATCCCGCGACTTTTTTCATACCCACCTCACTTCAGAATCCAATGTACACCCCAAGAACCAATGTTGAATCCATTCTACCGAATTTAGGCGAAATTGTCATCCGGAGAATGACATGAAGAATAGTTCTCAATGGTCACGTCGAGAACCATTGAGAACTATTCCCCGGACCATTGAGAACTATTCCCCGGTCCATTCAGGACCGCGCCATCAGCGCGAGCAGGCGGCCGTGGCCCGCGTAACCCGCAAGACGGTCGCCGGTGCGGTTGGTGAGGACGACGCCCGCCCAGCCGTGCGCGGGGTCGACGGCGATCGTGTTGCCCGTGTAGCCGCCGTGGACGACCGTGCGTGCGCTCCAGCCCGCCGGACGGCAGTCGGCGGACATGTCCCAGCCGAAGCTGCACCGGACGTCGCCCTTCTCCCAGCAGCACGTCAGCAGCAGGTCGTAGTAGGCCTTCGGGAAGGTCCGGCGGTCGCGCAGGTCGCAGACGAACTTCAGCATGTCGGCGACGCACGAGAACGCGGCGCCGTTGCCCATCGCCGCGCCGTAGGCGCGCGCCTGCTCGTCACCCTTGAAGCCGATCGGGGGATGTCCGTTCTGCTCGGTCTCGACGACGCGCGCGTTGCCCGGAATCGCGTGCCAGACGGTGTCCTCCATCCCGAGCGGACCCCAGAGCATCTTCCGCGCGGCGCTCTCGAGGTCGAGCCCGGTCAGGTGCTCGACGATGCGGCCGAGGTAGATCATGTTCGAACAGGCGTAGACGTGCCGCTCCCCGCGCGGACGCCGCGGACGCTTCGCGTAGAGCTTCGCGTCGAAGGCGCGCGGATCCGGGTCGATGTAGGGCTTGTCGTTGTCGAAGCCACCCGTGTGGGTGGCGAGGTCGCGCACCGTGATCCGGCAGTTCTCCTTCGCCAGGACGTGTTCGGGCAGGTATTCGGTGAACGGGGCGTCGGGGTCGAGCCTCCCCTGGCAGCACAGCAGCGCACAGAGGCCCGCGGTGAACGGCTTGGCCGCGCTCGCGAGGTCGAAAAGCGCGTCCGGGCGCATGGGTGTGCCGTCGCGGCGGAGGCGACCGGCCACATAGGGGGGCGTGCCGTCACCGAACCCGCACACGCCGCCGGCGATGAGCCCCGACGCGACCTGTCGCTCCAGTTCCGCCTGCACGGCAGCGGACGCGACCTTCGTGGATTTCGGGGCCGCGCAGCCGCCCAGCAGCGCCGCGCCGGCCAGGGACAGGAAACCGCGACGGTTCATTCCGTTCGTCATCATACACCCTCCTTCGCCGTTCCGACAGGACGGCGGCTCCAGTAGTTCGCGAGCACCGAGCCCGAGAAGTTCATCCAGATCGAGAACATGTTCGCCGGCCGCGCGGCCACCGCGCTCTTCAGCACGTCCGCCGCAAGCGCGCCCGCCACCGATCCGACGAGGACGCACCCCGCCGCCAGTTCGCCCGCGAAGCCACAGGACTTCGCAAGCGTGAAACCGACGACGGGCTGGACAATCAGCGGATGAGCAGATAGAGGCTCGGGGCGGTGATGACGAAGGC
>JAEDMN010000007.1 GCA_016302985.1 Kiritimatiellia bacterium
TGGTAGAATCGCGCCGTGAAGAAGACGGCGAAAGGGAGGCGGTTCTGGCTGTACCGGCTCGGACCCGTCCGCCGGCGTTGAGTGTCCGTTCGGTGCCGCAGTGCTCCCGTCCTCCGGCGCGTTGCGTCCGTTCGGTACCGCAGTGCTCCCGTCCTCCGGCGCGTTGCGTCCGTTCGGTACCGCAGTGCTCCCGTCCTCCGGCGCGTTGCGTCCGTTCGGTGCCGCAGCCGAACAGGCGGCGGTCTGCTGGGACTTCGCGCACGTGATGGACGTGGGCGACGTGGTTTTTGCGGTGAAGGGCGCGCAGCTCATGGGCCTGGGCGTCGTGACGGGCGGCTACCGCTACGAAGTCGACGTCCGCCACACACTCCGGCTCCACCGCGCGCTCTGACGAGTTGGATGGAATAATTCTCAATGGTCCGTGGCGTGCAGTATCCTGTGCATTGGAATAGTTCTCAATGGTCCGTGGCGTGCAGTATCCTGTGCATCGGAATAGTTCTCAATGGTCAGGTGGGGAATGACTGCATGGACCATTGAGAACTATTCGCGCAGGTCGCCCGGGGACCATTGAGAACTATTCGCGCAGGTCGCCCGGGGACCATTGAGAACTATTCCGGTGTGCCAGATTGAATCTGTGCACAGTCGATTGTGCCAATATGGCTCAGGGGTGGCGGAAAAAGGGGGCGGAAATGGCTTGGCACGGCGTTTGCTTAATGGATGCGTCGGTGATGAATGGAACAACCGACGGACATTGAAAGGAACGAAAAACTATGAATACGCTGATCAATATGAATCCCTGGAGCATGCTGGCCGACCTGCTGGATACGGACAGCCGGGCGTTCCGAAACGTGCAGGCGCATGCCGCCGGCCGGTTCCCGCCCATGAACGTCTATCTGGACGACCACGCCGTGATCATCGATGCCGAACTGCCGGGCCGCATGGCGAAGGACGTCACGCTCTCCCTCGAGCCGCAGGCGGTGATCCTCGCCGAAAAGCGCGTGAACGCGACGACGGACGCGGACGGGAAGACCGTCGAGGAAACCGTGACCCCGCGTTGGTCCCGCCGCCTTGAGCTGCCGTTCCGCGTGGATGTCGAGAAGGCGAACGCCAAGTTCACGAACGGCATCCTCCGCATCGAGCTGCCCAAGCAGGACGCCCCCGCCGTCCGCAAGATCCTGATTTCGGAATGACCATCCGGATTGAACGAAAACATTGAAATGTCGAAAATTTGAATAGGAGATTTGAAATGAGCAACGAAAAGAAGTACGTGGTTCCGTATGCGACGATGAACGAGCGCGCGGAGGACTATGAGCTGACGTTCGAGATCCCCGGCGTCGGCAAGGGCGAGGCCGAACTCCACGTGGAGAACCGCTCGCTGACCCTGAAGACGGCGTCGAAGTTCCAGACCCCGGCCGGATTCAAGCAGGTGGCCTCCGAATTCGAGCGCGTCAACTACGCCATCACCGTGGACCTTCCCGAGACGGCCGACCCCTCCACCGTCGCCGCGAAGCTGGAGAACGGCGTCCTGCGCGTGACCGTGCGCAAGCGTCCCGAGACCCAGGCCCGCGCGATCGCGATTTCGTGATCCACCCCGAACATATCTCCCGCGAGGGAGGACCGGCGAACATATGAGGGGACGGGTCCCACGTGGATCCGTCCCCGTTTTCCAATTCCCCCCAGTTCGCTAGCCATTTTATGCTATAATACAACCCTTATGGACAAGACCGAAGAGCTGACCCCCATGCAGCGGCAGTACCGCGCCATCAAGCGCGAACTGCCGCCCGGCGCCATCCTGATGTTCCGGCTCGGCGACTTCTACGAGATGTTCGGCGAGGACGCGGTCATTGCGGCGCCGATCCTCGGGGCCACGCTCACCCAGCGCGCGGGCGCCCCGCTCTGTGGCATCCCCTACCACGCGCTCGACGCCTACCTCGCGAAACTCATCCGCGCCGGCAAGACCGCCGCGATCTGCGACCAGATGGAGGACCCGCGCCTCGTCAAGAAGGGCCAGATCGTCCGCCGCGAGGTCACCCGCATCGTCACCCCCGGCACCGTCACGGAGGACGGCCTGCTGGACGAGAACGCGAACTGCTACATCGCGGCCGTCGCGGGCGACGAGAAGCCCGGCCTCGCGCTGCTGGACCTCTCGACGGGCGAGTTCGCCGTCGAGCAGCTCGCCTCCCCCGAGAAGCTGACGGACGCCCTCGCGCGCTACCGTCCCGCCGAAATCGTCCTGCCGCGTCCCGACGACGTGGCCGACACCGCACCCCAGCCGCTGCCCGGCTCGTCCGTCGTCCCCACGCTCACGGACGCCTGGACCTTCTCCCTCGACGCCGCGCGCGAAGAGCTGCTGCGCCATTTCAACGTGACCGCGCTCGACGGCTTCGGTCTCGAGGGCAAGACCGCCCTCGTCTGCGCGGCCGGCGCGCTGCTCCACTACGTGCACACGACCCTCCGCCATCCGGTGGACCACGTGCGGAGCGTGCGCCTGCGCGAATCCGCGGACGCCCTGGCCCTCGACGCGGGCACGATCCGCCATCTCGCGCTGCTGCCCGGCGACGGCGTCTCGCGCGAGGCCTCCCTGCTCGGCGTCCTCAACGTCGCGCGCACCCCGATGGGCTCGCGCCTCGTGGCCGGATGGATCCGCCAGCCGCTGCGCCGCGCGGCCGACGTCAATGCGCGCCTCGACGCCGTCGAGACGTTCGTGAAGGACCGCATCCGCCTCTCCTCCCTGCAGAACCGCCTCGCGGAGGTGCGCGACCTCGAGCGCCTCATCGCGAAGGTCGACTCCGGCCGCGCCAACGCGCGCGACCTCCGGGCGCTCGCGGCCTCCCTGCGGCCCGTGCCCGGCATCAAGGACGAGTTCGCCGCCCTCGCGTCCGGCGCCGTCCTCTCGTCCGTCGCGGCCCGCCTTTCCGACGAGCGCGCGGTCGTCGACCTCGTGGACCGCGCGATCGCGGAGAATCCGAACGTCCTGCTGACGGAGGGCAACCTCATCGCCCCCGGCTACAACGCCGACCTCGACGAGCTGCGCGAGATCGCCACGGAAGGGCACCGCTGGATCGCCGAATACCAGGCGAAGGAGGTCGAGCGCACGGGCATCAAGACGCTGCGCGTGCGCCGCAACAGCGTCTTCGGCTTCTACATCGAGATCTCGAAGGCCGCGGCCGTCTCCGCCCCGCCCGAATACGAGCGCCGCCAGACCCTCACGAACGCGGAGCGCTTCACCACGCCCGAGCTGAAGGAGTACGAGCAGAAGGTGCTCGGCGCGCAGGACCGCAGCTTCGCCCTCGAGCAGGAGCTCTTCCGCGACGTCGTGCGGCAGGTCGCGGAGCGGACCGTCCCCGTGCAGGCCACGGCCCGCGCGCTCGGCGAGCTCGACGCGCTGCTGGCGTTCGCCGACCGCGCGCTCGCCCTCGGCTACGTGCGGCCCGTCGTGGACGACTCGGACGTGCTGACCATCGCGAACGGCCGCCACCCGATCATCGAGCAGCTCCCCGACGCCGAGCCGTTCGTGCCGAACGCCACGCAGCTCAACTGCACGACCGACCAGATCATGCTCATCACCGGCCCCAACATGGCCGGCAAGTCCACCTACATCCGCCAGGTCGCCACCCTCGCGATCATGGCGCAGGCGGGCAGCTTCGTGCCCGCGTCGGCCCTGCACCTCGGCGCGCTCGACCGCGTCTTCACCCGCATCGGCGCCGGCGACGACCTCTCCCGCGGACGCTCCACGTTCCTCGTGGAGATGCAGGAGGCCGCGAACATCCTCAACAACGCGACGCCGCAGTCCCTGATCGTGCTGGACGAGATCGGCCGCGGCACCTCGACCTTCGACGGCATCTCCATCGCCTGGAGCGTCGCCGAGTACCTGCACGAGAACCCGAAGGTCAAGGCCAAGACGCTCTTCGCCACGCACTACCACGAGCTCACGGACCTCGCCGACAAGTTCCCCGGCGTGAAGAACTACACGGTGCGCGTCAAGCAGGACGGCGAGCGGATCGTCTTCCTGCGCCGCATCGCCCCGGGCGTCGCGGAGCGCAGCTTCGGCATCCACGTGGCCGCGATGGCCGGCCTGCCGCGCGCCGTGGTGGACCGCGCCGACCAGATCCTGAAGAACCTCGAGGCGAACGACCTGGACGTCAACGCGCCCAAGGCCGTGCGTCGCCCGCGCAAGAAACTGAGCGACCTGCCGGGGCAGATGACCCTGTTCTGAGTCCGCCCCGGAAACGAGAACCGCCATGTGGCCCTTTACGAAATCGAATCGAAACGGAATACACGACTCCGAGAAGAAGGAAGCGACGATGGAAGAAGAAAATAAGATGGAAGCCGACCAGACTGCCGAGAATAAGGAGCAGCCGGCCGCCCCGGCCCCGGCCGGGGATGCCCCCGCGGCCGCGGCGCCGGAGGGCGAAGCCGTCCCGGAAGGGGAGGCGCAGGAGACGTCCGACGGCGCGGCCACGGCCGGGGAGAAGCCCGCGGAGGCGCCCGCCGAAGAAAAGCCCGCCGAAGAGAAGCCCGCCGAAGAGAAGCCTGCGGAGGAGAAGCCCGCGGAACCGGACTGGAAGGACCGCTACGCGCGCGCCCTGGCTGACTTCGACAACTTCCGCCGCCGCACGGAGCGCGACCGCGAGGACCTCGCGAAGTTCGCCGCGCGCGAGGTGATCAAGGACCTCCTGACGACGGCGGACAACCTCGCCCTCGCGCTCGACAAGGCCAAGGACAAGGCCGACGACCCCTTCGTCGCCGGCGTGAAGATGGTCTACGACGGCCTCCTGAAGACGCTGGCCGACCATGGCGCGACCCCGCTGGACGCGGTGGGCGAGCCGTTCGACGCCAATTTCCACGAAGCGCTCGCGCAGCTGCCCTCCGCCGACGTCGAGGAGGGCGTGGTGATGAACGAGGTCAAGCGCGGCTGGCTGATGCACGGCAGGCTGCTGCGCGCCGCGCAGGTCGTCGTCTCCGCGGGCAAGGGGGCTTGAGATGGCCGAGAAGAGAGACTACTACGAGGTGCTGGGCGTCGCCAAGACCGCCAGCGCGGACGAGATCAAGAGCGCCTACCGCAAGCTCGCGATGAAGTGGCATCCGGACCGCAATCCGGGCAACCCCGAGGCGAAGGAGAAGTTCCAGGAGGCCTCCGAGGCCTACGAGGTCCTCTCCAATCCCGAGAAGCGCCAGCGCTACGACCAGTACGGCCACCAGGGCGTCAACTTCGGCCAGGGCGGCTTCGACTTCAACAACGCGACGGCCGACTTCGGCGACATCTTCTCCCAGATCTTCGGAGGTGGCGGCGGCGGCTTCGCCGACATGTTCGGCGGCATGTTCGGCGGCGGGCGCCGCCGGGCGGCGGACCCGAACGGCCCCCAGCCGGGCGACGACATGTCGATGGAGCTCGAGATCGACTTCGACGAGGCCCTCTTCGGCAGCGAGCGCACGCTCGAGCTCACGGTGCCCGACCAGTGCCCCGAATGCCACGGCAGCGGCGCGGCGGCCGGCGCGAAGCGCGTGACCTGCCCGACGTGCCACGGCCACGGCCAGGTCGTCGGCGGCGCCGGGTTCTTCCAGATCCGCCAGGCCTGCCCGAAGTGCGGCGGCAGCGGGACCGTGGTCGAGAAGCCCTGCGGCAAGTGCCGCGGCAGCGGCCAGGTGCGCGTGCCCCGCTCGATCACGCTGCGCATCCCGAAGGGCGTCGACACCGGCTCCCGCCTGCGCCTGGGCGGCAAGGGCGCGGGCGGTCTGCGCGGCGGCCAGCCGGGCGACCTCTACGTGGTCCTGCGCGTCCGCCCGAGCGAGATCTTCGAGCGCGACGACGTCGACCTCGCCGTCGACGTGCCCGTCTCCCCGATCCTCGCGGCTCTGGGCGGCGAGGTCGAGATCCCCACGCCCGAGGGCGTGGCGACGGTCAAGCTCGCGGCCGGCACGGCCAACGGCAAGCTCCTGCGCCTGCGCGGAAAGGGCGTGCCCGACCTCCGGGGCGGCCCCGCGGGCGACCTGGTCGCGCGCATCGTCTTCGAGGTGCCGCAGCGCCTCACCGGCAAGCAGCGCGGCCTGCTCGAGGACCTCGCGAAGTCGCTCGACGACTCCAACTTCCCCGGCCGCCGCGACTTCGCGGCGAAACTGAAGACCTTCTACGCCCACAAGGAAAAACTCCGGAAATGAAGACGACGCTCCTCGCCGTCGCGGCGACAACCCTGGCTCTCGTCGCCGTCGCCGACGAGGAGTCGCCCGCGGATCTCGCCACGCCCCTGATGGGCACGGACAACGCGCGCGAACTCTCCGCGGGCAACCTCTACCCCGCGATCGGCCGCCCCTGGGGCATGAACTACTGGACGCCCCAGACCGGCAGGATGGGGGACGGCTGGACCTACAACTACCCGGACCGCAAGATCCGCGGCATCCGCCAGACGCACCAGCCCAGCCCCTGGATCGGCGACTGGGGCCAGTTCGCGGTCCTGCCGGTCACCGGCAAGCCCGTCTTCCGCGAGGACGACCGCGCGAGCTGGTTCTCCCACAAGACCGAGGACGCCCGTCCGTACAGCTATCGCGTCTATCTCGCGGACCACGACACGACCGTCGAGGTCGCCCCGACCGAACGCGCCGCCGTCGTGCGCGCAACCTACCCCGAGACCGACTCCGCGCAGTTCGTCGTGGACGCTTTCGACACGGGGTCCTGGATCCGCGTCGAGCCGGCCCGCCGCCGCGTCGTCGGCTGGAGCACGAAGACGAACGTGCGCGGCAACGAGAAGGACGACCCGCCGCGGAAGCTCCGCACCTGGTTCGTGGTCGAGTTCGACCACGCGTTCGCGGACGCGCAGGTGTGGGCGGACAGGGGCTTCCTGCCCGGCGTCCTCGAAAAGGAATGCGGCCACGCGGGCGCGCTGGTCCGCTTCGCGCCGACGAAGCGCGGCGAGCAGGTGACGGCGCGCATCGCCTCCAGCCTGGTCGACCTCGCGCAGGCCGAGCGCAACCTCGCGGAACTCGGGTCCGACGACTTCGACGCGGTCGCGGCGAAGGGCCGCGCCGCCTGGAACGAGGCGCTCGGCCGCATCCGCGTCGAGGGCGGCAGCGAGGAGCACCGCCGCACGTTCTACACCTGCCTCTACCGCGCGCAGCTGTTCCCGATGCGCCTGCACGAGTTCGGCGCGGACGGACAGCCGGTCCACCGCAGCCCGTCGACGGGCGAGGTGCGCCCGGGCGTCTACTTCGCGGGCACGGGCTTCTGGGACACCTTCCGCGGACTCTTCCCGCTGCTGAACTTCCTGCGCCCCGACATGAACGCCCGGATGACGAAGGGGCTCGAGGCGTGCTGGGACGAGATGGGCTGGCTGCCCGAGTGGTCGAGCCCGGGTCTCCGCCACTGCATGATCGGCAACAACTCCGCGAGCGTCGTCGCCGACGCCTGGCTCTCGGGCGCGGCGAAGGACTGCGACATCGCGAAGCTCCACGCCGCCCTGCTCCATGGCGCGAACGCGGTGAAGAAGGAGAACGCCCACGTCGGCCGCCTGGGCTTCGAGCTCTACAACGAACTCGGCTACGTGCCGCGCGACGCCGGCATCCGCGAGAGCGCCGCGCGCACGCTCGAGTACGCCTACGACGACTGGTGCATCGCGCGCCTCGCGCAGGCGCTCGGCCGTCCGCCGGAGGAGGTCGCCCTCTACGAGAAGCGCAGCGGCAACTGGCGCAACGTCTTCTCGCCCGCGCACCGCCTCGCGTGCGGCCGCAACCGGGACGGCTCCTTCGACCCCGCGTTCGACAAGTTCAGGTGGGGCTATGACTTCACGGAGGGCAATCCGCTGCACTACACCTGGAGCGTCTTCCACGACGTCGCCGGGCTGATGGAGGCGATGGGTGGACGCGCCGCGTTCAACGCGCAGCTCGACGCCGTCTTCTCCCTGCCGCCCGTCTTCGACGGCTCGGCGTACGGCGGCTGCACCCACGAGATCCGCGAGATGCAGGTCATGGGCTTCGGCCAGTACGCGCACGGCAACCAGCCCATCCAGCACGCCATCTACCTCTACGACTGGAGCGGCGAGCCGTGGAAGACGCAGTACTGGGTGCGCGAGGCCTGCAACCGCCTCTACCGCCCGTGGCCGGACGGCTACTGCGGCGACGAGGACAACGGGCAGACTTCCGCGTGGCTCGTCTGGTCCGCGCTCGGCTTCTACCCCGTCTGCCCCGGCTCGGGCGAATACGCCCTCGGCGCGCCGCGCTTCCCGAAGACGACGGTCACGTTCGCCGACGGCGCGCAGCTCGAGATCGCGGCCCCCGGCGTCTCCGACGCGAACCGCTACGTGAAGCGCCTCCTCTTCAACGGCGCCGAGCACGGGAAGAACTTCCTGCGCCTCGCGGACCTGCGCAGGGGCGGCCGCCTCGCCTTCGAGATGGCCGCCGAGCCCAACACGTCCCGCGGCACCGCGCCCGACGCGGCGCCCTATTCCTTCAGCACCCATTCCCGCAGCACGGAGAAGAAGTGACATGCACCGGCTCCTCGTTCCCTCCGAATCGCTCGCGCAGGACCTTGCGGTCCTGCCGCAGGACGCAGTTCGCCACCTGAAGGTGCTGCGTCCGAAGCCCGGCGAGGAGATCGAGCTCTTCGACGGGCGGGGCCGCACCCGCCGCTACGCCTGGTCGCCGGCCGGCCTCCGCGCCTGCGGCGAACGCGCGACGCATCCCGCCCCGTCCTCTCAGCTGACGCTCTTCGCCTGCGTGACGAAGGGGTCGCGCTGGGACTGGACGATCGAGAAGGCCGTCGAACTCGGCGTCTCGCGCATCGTGCCCGTGATCTCCGACCGCTGCATCGTGCGCCTCGCGGCGGACGAGCGCGAGGCGAAGGCGGAGCGCTGGCGCCGCATCGCGGAGGACGCGGCGCGCCAGAGCGACGCCGTGTGGCTGCCCGAGGTGCTTGCCCCGGTCGACTTCCCGCGCGCCCTCGAGCTGGTGAAGGGGACGGACCGCGTCTTCGTCGGCGCGCTCACGAATCCGCCGCCGCCCCCGCTGCTGGAGGCCGTCGCCCAATCTCACGCGCGGACGCGCGAACACGCGGACAACTGCTCCCTCGGCCTCTTCGTGGGTCCCGAGGGCGACTTCACGCCGGAGGAGCTCGCGTCGCTGCTGGCGATCGCGACGCCGGCCTCGTTCGGCCCCACGATCCTGCGCGCCGAGACGGCGGCGATCTTCGGGCTTTCGGTTCTCGCCGCGACGCGGCACTGATTTCATGGTACAAATGGGAGGTGTGCTAATGAAGAACACGACCTGGTTGCTGGCCGCCGCGTGCGCGCTGGCGGCGTCCGCGGAGACGCTGACGTGGAACGGTGGAGACGGCGGCGCGTGGGACGCGACGACGGCGAACTGGACGACGGCGGGCGGCGCGGCCACCGCCTGGGTCGACGGTTCGGACATCGTGGTGCCCGCGGGGCAGACGGTGAACGCGACGGACGTGTTCCGCGTGTCGGGCGCGACGCTCGGCGCGGGGGCGGGCATCGGCGGATCCGGCGCGCTGCTGCTGGACGGCCCGATCGACGTCGCCTCCGGTGCGGCGAACCTCTCCGTTCCCGCGTGGACCGGCGGCGCGTGCGCGAAGACGGGCGCGGGCGACCTCGCGGCGAACCAGCTCGCGGGCTTGATGACGGTCTCCGGCGGACGCCTCCTGACGGGCGGCTTCCACGGAGCGCGCGCCGCGGCGGTCGAGGCCGGCGGCACGCATGTCCGGCTGGCGTCCGACGCGGCGGCGGCGAACCTGGTCGCGAACGGCTCCTTCGAGGAGTCCGCGACGGCGATGGCCGCGAGCGGCTACATGTACGTGAAGGGCGGCCAGATGCCGACGTCGTGGGACAACCCGTCGTCGGACCTCTTCGTGCGCATCAACGCGACGGGCGGCTCGCCCTGGAACGGCTCGGCGAAGATCCTCGACGGGACCTACATGGTTGGCTTCCAGCGGTCCGGCACGGCGTCCCAGACGGTGTCGGTGCCGTCCGACGGATTCTACGAGCTGACCTACCTGACCTGCAAGCGCTCGTCCTCCTCGCACCAGCGCGACCACTTCCTCGAGGTGACGGTGGACGGCGTCCGCCGCTTCTCCCAGCTGAGCCTGTGGCTGCTCGCCAATCCCGTCCGCATGTCCACGGGCCCGATCTGGCTCGCGGCCGGCACGCATGTGGTCGGCTTCAGGGGCGAGGAGCGCTGGCTGGACGCGACGACGTTCGTCGACGACGTCCAGCTGCGCGCGTGCGCCCCGGCGTCCGCGTCCGCGCTTCCCAACGAGACCGTGCTGGCGGACGGCGCCGCCGCGGCGCCCGCCCTGGCCCCGGCCAACTACATCTCCTATCTCACGAAGACGGGCGACGGCGTCTGCACGGTCGCCGACCCGGTGACGATCCCCGGCAGCAACTGCGTCATCTCGGCGAACGGCCGCCTCGCCTTCACGGGCAAGGTGACCGGCGCGACCATGCCGAACCTGATCGCGCGCGGTCCGGGCGTGGTGGCGTTCACGGGCGGCCTCCAGACCCTCGCGCCCGTGCTGGAGGCGGGCACGCTGGAGATCGCGGGCGCGTCGAACTTCGGCCTGCAGATCTGCACGCGCGCCGGCGTGCCGGCGACGTTCGTGATGGACACGGCGGTGGACGCCGCGAACGCGGAGATGAGCGTGCTCGGCACGGGGCCGGCCACGATCCGCACCACGGGCGGCGCGCACACGTTCTCGGTCGGCACGGGGAACAGCAAGGCGGTCGCGCTGTCCGTGCCGCAGCTGACGTTCGACGTCGGCGCGGGCGACCTCGTGCAGCTGCCGTACCTCTACCAGGTCTACATGAACAACGTGGCGTACGCGACGGACGTCGTGAAGGACGGTCCCGGCCGCCTGCACCTCCAGGCCGGCACGCCGGTCAACGTCAATGGCTGGGGCCTCGCCGGACAGGTCGTGCTGCGGAACGGCACGCTCGAGCTCGGCGCGGACGACCTCAAGGAGCACACCGTTCACCCGCTCACGGGCGCGACGCACCTCTATTCCCCCCTGCTGGGTTCCCTCGAGAAGCCGCTGCAGGTCGGCGACGCCGGGACGCCCGCGGACGCGGCGCTCGTCGTGAAGCCCCGCAAGGCGGACTTCGCCTCAACGCGCGCGGTGAACGTCGGCGCGCAGGGCGCCTCCGCCGTGTTCGACGCGTCCGCGCTGGACGGCTCCGCGCTCTTCGGCGACGTCATGCTCGGCCGCGCCGAGACCCTGGCGAAGGGCCCCGCGACGGACGCGCTCATGTTCGGCGCGCTGACGCGCGCGGCCGGCTGCGCGGAGACGGCGACGGTCGTTGCGACGGGTTCGGTGCTGGTCGACGGCTGTTCGGACGCGGGCGTCGCGATCGCCTCGTCCGGCACGCTCGGCTTCGCGCGCACGGCCGTCACGCCGGTGTCCCTGGGCGCGCTGGACCTCTCCGGCGCGTATGCGCTGAGCTTCGTGAACGGCGCGAGCCCGGTGGTCCACGCCGGCGCGCTGCGCCTCGGCGCGACGCGCGTCGCGCTCGTCGACCGCCTCTCGGGCGGCGTGGCGTCGGTCGTCGGCACGCGCGCGCTCTTCACCTACGACACGCTCGAGGGCGACCCCGCGCAGCTGCTGACGATGGATCCGGACTCGTGCATGGCCGGCTACACCTACGCGTTCTCCCACGACGCCGCGGCGAAGACGGTCAGCCTGACGGTCCGCGCGGCGGCGGACAGCCCGAACTACACGTGGATGTCGCCCGGTGACGCGTCCTGGTCCGCGGGCTCCTCCTGGGACCGCGGCGCGGCGCCGGACGGCGCGGACGTCTTCGCGGTCTTCGGCTCGGTCCCGACGGCGCCGACGACGGTGACGCTCGACGGCGCGGTGACGCTCGGCGGTCTCACGTTCGCGAACATGCAGGGCTACACGCTCGCGGGCGGCTCGCTCGCGCTGGCGCCGCAGGACGGGGCGCGTCCCGTCATCCGCGTCGACTACGGCACGCACGTGGTCGCGAGCGACGTCGGCACGACGGACGGCGGCGCAATCGTGGTCGAGGCGGCCGCGGGCGCGAAGGTCGTCTTCGACGGCGCGGTGAACGCGCCGCTGGACGTGCGGTCGGGCGCGGTCGGGTTCGGCGCGCACGCGCGGGTCAACGCGTCCGTGACGGTGGTGCCGGACGCCGAGACGGCGGTCGACGGCGACGTGACGGTGTCCGGCGCGACGACGCTGGCCGGTACGCTCACGGGTTCGGGACGTCTGACGAAGACGGGCGCGGGCGACCTGTCGCTGCCCGCGTCGCCCGGCGCGACGCGTCCGTTCTCCGGCACGCTCGCGGTCGAGCGGGGTGCGCTGAACCTCGGCGCCCCGGCGCTTGACAAGGCGACGGTCGAACTCGGCGCGGAGGCGCAGATGACGGTCGATCCGGGCACGCACGGCCTGACGGGCACGTTCCGCAGGGCGGGCGCGAGCTGGACGGCCGGCATGCAGCCCTTCTGCGCGTGGGCCCTGTCGTTGGGCACGTTCGAGACCAACTTCAAGAATCTGGAGCTGATCACGGAGGAGTTCTTCGGCACGGACAAGTCGGACGTCTTCCACGTCCTGGACGCGGACAAGCCCGCGCCCACGCTGCCGGAAGCCTGCCGGCAGGGCGGCACGAACCCGGACTACTGGGTGGCGTCCTGGGAGGGCTTCCTCACGGTGCCGGCGAGCGGCGTCTACGAGTTCTCCTGCAAGCCGGACGACGCGATGCTCCTCGCGATCGACCGCCGCAGCGTGATGCAGTCCACGAACTGCATGGCCGTCGCGTGCAGCGTCTACCTCGAGAAGGGCCCGCACGCCGTGTACATCGGCCTCGTCGAGATCTCCGGCAACGCGGGGCTGCCGCTCAACGTGAAGCGTCCCGGCTCGTCGACGGTCGAGGGCCTGCCGGTCGCATGGCTGTCGCCGACCGTCGCCGCGAAGCGGACGGTCGGCACGGGCGCGCTCGCGCCGGCGGACGGCACGGTCCTCTCGGTGCGCCAGGGTGCGGGCGTCAACACGGCGTTCACGGGGCCGCTGGCGGGCGCGGGCACGGGCGCGGTCGCGCTGCAGACGCAGACGGACGGCAGCAGCGGCCTGTTCGAGTTCTCGGACTGGATGGGCGGCATCCCCTACCTCCGCCAGGGCGAGCTCGCGCTTGTGGCGCCGGGGCGGACGCTCGACGCGGTGGGGTCCGACTACAGCAGCGGCACGTTCAGCCTGATCGGCGCGGCGGGCGTGAAGTCCCTGTCGGGCCACTCCACCACATCGCTCGGCGCGCACCTGTGGGCGCACGCGATCACGTCGGACGACACCTGCGGCATCTCGCCGGACAAGACGTACACGCACCTCGTCAGCTTCCCGCTCTCGGGCGACACGAACCCGCGTCCCGTCGTCAACGGCGTCGCGTTCGACGGCCGGGGCGCGTTCGACGGCGCGGGGCCCGACACGGCGCTGAAGGGCACGACCGGCTTCACGGGCTTCAAGTCGCTCTTCAACTCCTTCACCTACGGCTCGAAGGACTACTCCTTCACGCTGAAGGGCCTCGAGCCGGGCAGGGTCTACGACTACCGCTTCTACTGGATGACCTACGGCGTGGGCGGATCTGGCGACGGCACGCGCACCGGCACGTTCACGTTCAGCGGACAGGACGCCGACAGGAACCCCTGCACATGGCAGACGTATTCGACGGACCTCGAGAAGACCTTCGGCTCGACGCCGAATGGGTCCTTCGCGATTCTCGGCTGCCGCTACGTGGCGGGTCCGGACGGGACGATGACCGTGCGGGTTCAGAGCCGGAACGGCCACGACACGGTCCACTGCTACGCCTTCTCGAACGAGCTGATGAGCCCCGGCACCTCGGCCGGCGACCGGATGACGATTGCGCCGGACGCGGGGACGCGCGCCACGCTGCGCGCCCAGCTGAACGGCACGGCGGACGTGACGGTCGGCGGCGCGGGCGAACAGCGCCTCGCGGGCCTCGTGAAGATGACGAAGCCGCTGAAGGTCGAGGGCCACCTCACGCTCGAGACGGGCGCGGACGTGCAGAGCGGCGTGGCGCTCGCGGGCGGCACGCTCGAGATGCGCGGCGGGTCGAAGCTCTCCGGCCTCTCGGGCACGGGCACGCTCGACTTCCGCTGGGGCGATCCGCGGCCGTACGGCGACCTGTGCGCGGATGGCAACTACAACGATCCGCCCGCCTTCCGCGTGGTGAACTTCACCGGGGACGACGACAGCGGCATCACGCCGTCCAAGAACTACCTCCTCGCGCTGAACTACCGGTCGGCCGCGTCGCAGACGACGTTCAACTACGTGAACGAGGTGCCGTTCAAGCAGGTGTCGCCGGGCAAGCAGACGCCGACGTCCGGCGAGATGTACGACTACGTCGACTTCCGCGCGCGCGTCGGCGCGTCGCTCGTGGGCGTGCCGTGGACGACCCACGCTGGCTCCAACGGACAGAACATCGGCCTGCCCGCGACGGAGGGCCTCTACAACATCCTCTACGCGATGGCCTACGCGAACGGCCAGTCGAACGTCGACCTGCCGATCAAGCTGACGGGCCTGACCGCCGGGACCACCTACGAACTGCGCTTCTGGGAACGCACGTGGGAAATGGGCACCGTCGGCAAGCGGAGGGTCCGCTTCACGTTCACGCCGGACGGCGGCGTCGCGGAGAGCCACGACGTCGACATCGACGGCGTCGGCCTGGACGGCCCCTACTACATCGCCTTCCGCTTCACGGCGACGTCGGGGAGCTACCAGGTGACGAGCCGTTCGCTCGCGAGCGACACGTGGCACCTCTACGGCGCCACGGTCGAGGAGGTCTCGGTCACCGACTACGGCCGCCGGTTCCTCAAGTTCGCGGACGACACCGTCTTCGACGGGCCGGTCACGGGCTGCGGCTACGTGGAGAAGGACGGCGCCGGCGTGCTGAAGCTGACGGGCGCGGACGTCGCCCCGACGGGCTTCTGGCACATCCACGAGGGCGGCGTGCTACTCGGGTCCGCAGCCGCCACGTTCGGCGAGGTGGCGGTCTCCGCGCGCGGCACCTTCGGCGGCCGCGGGCGCGTGGCGGGCCGGGTCGGCGTCGCGGCGGGCGGCACGCTCGTCCTCGGCGACGCGGAGGCGGGCGGCACGCTGACGGTCGCCGGCCGGCTCGCGCTCGGCGAGGGCGTGAACGTGGTCGTGAACGGGACCGGCGGCTGCGTGGCGGAAGGCGAGGTCGTGCTGCCGAAGGCGCTGAACGTGAAGCCGTCCGCGCGCCTCAAGCGCCGCACGGCGCTCTTCGCGTCCGCGACGGCGCTGACCGATCTCGACGTCTCGGGCTGGACCGTCTTCCGCGAGGACGGTGCGACCGTCGACGTGGCCGCGCAGATCAAGCTCGCCGACGACGGAAAGACCGTCTGGGCCCTGCCGAACTCCGGCACGACGGTCTTCATCCGCTAGCGGAGCGTCCCGCGCGAAGCCCCTGCCTCCCGTGCGGGGCTTCGTTCCGTGCCCCTTCGCCCGCGTTCGTCCCGCGCAGAGGCCTCTTCTTTTGCCCCCGTTCGACCCTCTTGTGCTTCGGCGCGGGGGCGAACGCGGTCGGCATTCCCGAAACGAACCCCTCCCGCCCGGCCGGGAGGGGTTCGCATTCACTTTGTCTTCTCATCCAGTATGTATCATTTTAGGCTAATGGCATCGCCTTGTGTGATTTGGGAGTGAATGCCCGCGGATTTCACGCATTTCAGAATCGAAGACGGGAATCTGATATACTGTACCCGAAACTTTCAACCCCCAAGGAGAATCCATGAAGAAGATGATGATGGTGCTGCCGCTCGCCGCGGCGGCGATGGCGATGACGGTCCAGGGCGCGCCCTGCTGCGAGAAGGCGTGCTGCAAGGCGAAGGCGGCGGAGTTCACCGCGCGTCAGGACATCGATCCCGTGATCGGAAACTGGAGCGCGAAGCTGCCGTACGCGGACATGAACGCGGCGAGCCTGATCTTCTCGCGCGACGAGAACGGCGTGGCGAAGGCGTTCGTGCTGCTGCGCTGGGCGTCGCCTGTGTGGTGCGTCGACGTGAAGGTCGAGAAGGACTCCTTCTCCCTGCGCCATGCGCAGCACAAGGCGCTCATCCGCGGCAAGGTCAGCGGGGACAAGCTCCTGGCCGAAATCGCGAACTGCGACAAGGACGGCAATCAGAAGGGCGACTGGCAGAAGTTCGAGGGCTACCGCAACAAGCCGAGCTGTCCGTTCGTGAAGACGTCCGACGCGAAGTTCGGCGAGCCGATCGACCTGCTGAAGGACGGCCTCGACGGCTGGGCGACGATGAACCCGAAGGCGAAGTTCGGCTGGTCCTTCAAGGACGGCGTCCTCTCCAACAAGCTCGGCCTGAAGCCGGACGGCACCTGGGCGGGCGGCGGCGCGAACCTGACGACGAAGCGGGCGGACTTCAAGGACTTCAATCTCGAGTACGACGTGCGCGTGCCGAAGAAGTCCAATTCCGGCGTCTACCTGCGCGGCCGCTTCGAATGCCAGGTCGTCGACAGCTTCCAGGAGCCCGTCAACTGCCACAACATGGCCGCCTACTACGGCCGCGTGACGCCGGTCTGCGCCGCCGAGAAGGCGCCGGGCGAGTGGCAGCACGTCTCCGTGACGCTCTACAAGCGCCACATGACCGTGGTGCTGAACGGCACGACGATCATCGAGAACGCCGAGATCACGGGCGTGACGGGCGGCGCGATCGACGCGGACATCGACGCGGCGGGTCCGATCTACCTGCAGGGCGACCACTCCGACGCGGACTTCCGGAACATGATCCTGCGTCCCGCGCTCTAAGCGGACAGAAGTCCCGGATCAGGGCGCGCCGGTTCCCGCCGGCGCGCCTTCCATATTGCGGCCCGCTTCCGAATCCGATATAATGACACATGTTGGATTCGCTCTCAGCTAAAAGGAACGAAAAATGCAGATTTCCAGAAGGACATTCATCGGCGGCGCGACGGCGCTGGCGCTGATGCGTCAGAGCCTGGCCGCCCCTAGCGCGGCGGCGAACGCGAAGATCTTCGCGCCCACGGGCGGGCAGGCCGCGGACTTCCTCCAGTGCCGTCGCCTCTACCTCGACATCTGCGGCCGCATCCCCACGCCCGACGAGGTCACGTCCTACGTCTCGGCGCGCGACGTCCATAAGCGGGAGAAGCTGATCGACCAGCTGCTGGAGAGCGACGACTACGCGGACTACTGGAGCATGCGCTACTGCGACATCCTCCGCGTCAAGTCCGAGTTCCCGATCAACCTCTGGCCGAACGCGGTGTACGTCTACCACCGCCGCATCCGCGACCACATCCTCAAGGACGAGCCGTGGAACGACTTCGCCCGCGCGCTCCTCTTTTCGCGCGGCAGCAACTTCCGCGTTCCCGAGGTCAACTTCCTGCGCGCGACCGCCGAGAAGACGCCCGAGGGCATTTCCCGCGCCGCGAGCACGACGTTCCTGCTGGAGCCGACGGACAAGTACGCGCACTTCTTCTCCCGCGTCGGCTTCAAGAAGACGCGCGAGTGGAAGGAGGACATCGTCTTCCTGAAGCCGGGTTCCGCGGACGACACGCCGGAGGCCTTCATGGCGGAGCTCGAGGGCCCGCTCGCGAAGAAGTTCTTCGAGACGCCGGTCCAGCGCGTCCACTACTGGATCTACGGCACGCTGGCGAGGGGCGGCGAGCTCGACCGCTGGGTCGCCGCGTTCAAGAGCGGCGGCTGGCGCCTGAAGCCGCTGCTGCGCCACGTCTTCAACCACTCCGACTACCGCCGCGGTCCGGGCAAGGGCGGCTTCCCGTCCCGCCGCCTGGACGCCGAGGTGCTCGACGACGCGATCTGCTCGCTGACCGGCGGCGTGCGCGACTTCAACTCGATCGCCCCGGAACCCTACTCGTTCCTGCCGCCGGCGCGCAAGTCCATCCTCGTCGAGGACGGGTCGATCTCCAGCTCCTTCCTGCTGCTCTTCGGCCGCCCGGCGCGCGACTCGGGCCTGCTCGAGGAGCGCAACAACAAGATCACCGCGAAGCAGCGCCTCTACCTGTACAACTCCAGCAAGCTCTGGCGCGACCTCGGCCGCATGGTCGAGGAGAAGTCCTTCGCGGCGCTCTCGCACGCGGAGCAGATCAAGGACCTCTATCTGCGCTTCCTCTCGCGTCCGCCGGTGAAGGACGAACTGTTCTACTTCGACCAGAAGAACAACATCAAGGCCCGCGATGTGGCGTGGCACCTCCTCAACTCCCGCGAATTCCTCTACCGCATATGAGCACCGACAAGAACACGCCCAAGACGGCCAACCGGCCCCGTTTCGCGAAGAGCGTCATCGAAATCTGGCTGTGGGGCGGTCCGAGCCAGCTGGAGACGTTCGACCCCAAGCCGGACGCCCCGAAGGACTACAACGACGGCATGAAGACCGTCAAGACCAAGAGCGGCTTCGAGCTCCACGAATGGATGGTCGAGCTCGCGAAGTGCTCGGACCTCTATTCGATCATCCGCTCGATGACGCATCCGTACTTCGGGCACGAGACGGCGACCTACCTCATGCAGACGGGACGCAACCCGGGCGGCGGCGTGACGTTCCCCGCGCTGGGCGCGCTCATCTCCTCCTCCCGCGTGAAGGGGCCCGGCCTCAAGAAGAACTCGGTGCAGTCCGGCATGCTCTACGAGGGCGAGCTGCCGCCGTTCGTCATCATGACGAGCGCGAAGGGCCGCTTCTCGGAAGTCGGGTTCCTCGGCGAGGCGTACGCGCCGCTGGTGACGGGCGGACGCGCGAGCGCGAAGCAGTTCGACGTGGACGGCATCGTCGCGCCGGGCGGCCTGACGAAGAAGCAGATCCTGGAACGGTTCGAACGCTGCGCCCGCATCGACCGCCTGCCGCCCGACGACGAGTTCGAGGCGGCCGGCGCGGCCGCGCGCAACATCATCCTCGGCAAGGCCGCGGAGACGTTCGACCTGTCGCGCGAAAAGGAGGCGCTGCGCAAGCGCTACGGCGTCACGGCCGGTGGCGGCTACACCGAGATCGGCCAGCAGCTGCTCGCGGCCCGCCGCCTCGTCGAGTACGGCGTGCCCTACATCTCCATCAACTACGGCGGCTGGGATTCGCACAAGCAGCACTTCACGACGATGAAGCGCCCCTCCGCCGAAATGGACCAGGCGGTCGCGGCCCTGCTGCAGGACCTCAAGGAGCACGACCTGCTCGACTCCACGATCGTGTGGGTCAGCGGCGAGTTCGGCCGCGTGCCGAAGATCGACCGCCAGCCGCCGTGGAACAACGGCCGCAACCACTTCCCGCGCTGCTTCTCCGCGCTCGTCGCGGGCGGCGGCTTCAAGGGTGGCTGCGTGGTCGGCGCAAGCGACGAGACGACGGACCACGTGAAGGAGCGCCCCGTCACGCCGCAGGACTTCCTCGGCTCCATCATGGAGCTCTCCGGCGTCGATCCCGACGACGTGCTGCCCAATCCCAAGTGGCTGAAGGAGTACGGCCCCGTCATGAATCCGCAGACCAAGTCGCCCTGCGGGCGTCTGAAGGAGATCTATGTCTAATATCCGCCGTGCGTGCCTCGTGGCGCTCGGATTCTGCGCCGCGGCCGCCCTGGCCGTGCCGAAGCCGGGCTACTACCATCCCTCCAGCGTCCAGGTCGGCACGACGACGCGCGTCGTCATGGGCGGCGACGTCGTGGGCGGCGTCCAGGGCGCCTGGGTCACGGGCGAGGGCGTGAAGGTCAAGCGCATCGTGCCGGTGCCGGGCTTCCCGCGCGCCGCGGGCAGGTCCGAGCGTCCGTTCGTGCGCGACTGGCTGTACGACCTGCTCGAGAAGAAGCTGCCGCCGGACAAGCGCCACCGCGAGTTGCCGGAGGACGCCCTCGCCGATGAGACGGACTGGCAGGAGTGCGACTGGTGGTTCTACCTCGACGCCCTCGACGACCTCGAGCTGCAGATGGTCGCGCGCGACCTCTATACGCCCGAGCGCTATCCGCAGGACACGCCCGCGCTGAACCACCTGCTCATTCTGGACGTGGAGGTCGCCCCCGACGCGAAGCCGGGCCGCCGCGACATCTTCCTCTGGGACAACGGCAGCCTGAGCGCGCCCCATCCGTTCTTCGTGACGAAGGAGCCGCACCTCGTCGAGCCGTTCTTCGTCTTCCCGAAGCGCGACAACAAGATCCGCCTGCCGCACGTGCTGCACATCGACCCGAACTTCAAGCCGGTGCCGCTGCCGGTCCATCTGGACGGCCAGATCTGGCCGGGCGAGGTGGACAAGTACATGCTGCGTCTCGAGGAGGGCCAGCAGCTGGTCTGCTCCGCAATCGCGCGCGAGCTCTTCCCGTACCTCGGCGACGCCGTGCCGGGATTCTTCAACCCCGTGCTGCGCCTGTACGATTCGCGCGGGAAGGAGGTCGCCTTCGCGGACGACTTCTACTTCCTGCCCGACCCCGTGCTGATGTACAAGGTGCCCGAGGACGGCTTCTACCAGCTGCAGATCCACGACAACCTCTACCGCGGCGGTCCGAACTTCACGTACACGGTCTTCTGCCGCGACGTGAAGACGGACCGGCCGGTCTACTCGCCGAAGGAGCGCGCGTTCGCCTGCTATCCGCAGCCCGCGGCCTTCATCCCGCCGAAGGCGAGCTCGAACCTGATCGTCCAGACCGGCACGATCGACATGCCCGGCCGCGTGAACCGCCACTTCTTCGAGATCAAGCAGCCCGGTTCCTGGCACTTCGAGCTCTACGCCCGCCGCGACGGTTCGCCGCTGGACGGCCTGATCAGCCTCTATGGACCGATGGGCGACCTGCCGCTTTCGGTGGCCCCGCTGCTGGAGACCTGGGACGACAATCCCGGCCGTCTCTACGTCGAGAAGAACGTCGGCGACGACGAGCATCCGATCATCAAGAAGCAGATGCTCTACGAGGGCTGCATCCCGCAGGCGGAATGCGATCCGTCCGGCGTCTACACGATCCGCGAACCCGGCCGCTACTGCGTGACGGTCACGGACCAGCCGGGCCTGGGCGGCGAGCACTACGACTACACGCTCTGCATCTCGCCCGCCGAACCCTCGTTCGAGGTGTTCGCCCTCGAGTCGGCCTGCATGGTGCGCGGCAACAGCGCGTCGTTCTCGGCCTGCGTCCTCCGCAAGGACGGCTTCGAGGGCGACATCGCCTTCGACAGCACGGACGACTTCGAGGTCAACGGCGGCTTCAGCGGCGACGAGCTGGAGACGCGGGTGCACATCACCTTCAAGAAGGGCTGGGAGGGCGTCACGAACTTCGTCCTCACCGCTTCCGGCGACCTGCCGAACGGAAAGACGCTCCAGGTGCGCGTGACGCCGACGGATCCCGGCGAGCAGGCGTTCGCCTATTCGCACCTCCTGCCTGCGCAGGCGTTCTACTTCGGCCGTCCGGGCGAGGTCCTGCGCGAGAAGTTCAAGCACCCGGGGCCGCACCTGCCGTCCTCGAAGAAGGGGCCGGACGCCAAGGGCGCGAAGCACAGCGGTGGCAAGAGCTGCGTGTCCTGCCACGACAAGCAGGGCAAGAAGCAGCATAACAAGGGCAAGTCCTGCAATGAGTGCCATAAGGGTAAGGAGTAGCGCGGCGGCCGGGATCCGCCCGACCCGGCCGGATCCGGCGCTGTCCAACGAGCTTCCGCGGAAAAGCAGGGGCTCGCCCGTGCCGCTTCTCCTGGCGCTGGTGTTCCTGGCCGCAGGCGGCTATTTCGGGTGGAAGGAGTTCGACCGCCGCCGCAGGATCCGCCTCGAGCGGGAGGCGGCCTACGAGCGCCAGATGGAGGAGATGCGCAAGCGCGAGGCCGCGGAGGCCGCCCGCCTCCGCGAGGAGGAGGCGGCGCGCAAGCGGGCCGCGGCGGAGGAGGAGGAGCGACGGAGGAAGGCCGCCGAGGCGAAGACCGTCGTGCGCAAGCGGGTCCAGGAGAAGTCCGAGACCGAGATCCTCCTCGAGGAGGCCGCGGCGCGCAAACAGCTGCTCGTGCAGGTGGAGGAGGCCCGCAAGGCCCCCGACGCGAAGCCGATCAACGGTTTCGCCGGCGTTCGTTTCGGCGAACCGCTCGCCAAGGTCGGGAAGCCCGTCAAGTGGGGCACCGTGCTGGATGCGGGAGAGTCCGTCGAGAAGCGCGGCGCCGCGTTCGCGGTCTGGGGCGAGCCGCTCAAGAAGCCGTTCCTGACGCTGGGCAGCCGGCCGCTCGTCTGGGTGACGCCGAAGACGCTGCGTCCGTTCCGCGTCGAGTTCAGCCGGCCGCTGGCCCTCAAGCCGGGCGAGAAGCACGATCCCGAGTCCACGAACGTGGTCGCGTTCATCGCCGACCGCTTCAAGAGCAAGCCGTTCGAGCTGGTGCCGCGCAAACCTGAACGCAAGGGCTGCGAGTTCGTCCTCCCGGTCGGGCATGCGACCGTCTCCGTCGTGGAGAGCGGAAACGACCTCACGTTCTCCGTGTCGCGCGAGGACATCCGGCAGGAGGCCCTCGCCGAGGCGGAGACGCTTCGCCAGGAGGAGAAGCAGGTCGCGGAGGCGGACGGCAAGGCGCTCGACTCCCAGCGCATCACGGGGGTGAAGGCGGTTCCAGACCGGAAGATGTACGCGGGCGTCAAGTTCAAGGACGAGACGCCGCGCACGTTCTGCGGCGTCTTCTTCGCCTGCCCGCCGCCGGAGAGCGCGACCATCGTCGTCCCGCAGGACGGCGCGAAGGGCTTCTTCCTGGACTACGTTCGGGCGAAGTGCCCCCCGTTCCGCGGCTTCACCCGCGGACGCGCCGACATCGATTCGGCCCGGGGCGGCATCTACGCCGTGCATCTGTTCAGCGTGGGCGGCGAAGGCGGCCTGGACGACAGGGAGTACTTCGAGAGCGTCAAGGCGGCGCTGGAGGCCCACTACAAGGTGAAGCCGACGGAGAAGAAGGGCGATCTGGACCTGCCGGAACTGACGTTTACGGTTGGCGACCTCGACATCGTCTTCGGACCCGATCCGCGCGGCGGCTTCCACCTGGACGCGGTGAACCAGGTGCTGGCGAAGCTGGCCGATCAGGCACCCGCGGCGCCCCGGACCGTGCGCAAGCGGAAATAGACGGCCGCGCTCAGCGGCCGGCCTTCGCCGCGGGATGGGAATCCTTCCACTCGCGGTGCTTGCGGTTGAAATACTCCACGCGCTGGTTCTGCGCGTGGAGTTTCTTCATTGCCGCGCGCTGTTCGGCCATGTCCATGTTCTTCTTGCGCTTCTCGAAGTCGGCGGACAGCTTGCGGTATTCGCGCAGCGCCTGGGCGGCCGGTTCGAGATAGGGGCTGCCCGTGGGGGTCTGCGCGGTCTTCGGAACCGGGGCGGGTTCCCTTGTCGCACGGACTGCGTTCGCGGCGGGCGCCTTCTCCCCCACGGTACTTCCCACGGCGGCCGTGGACGCGTCGGCGGCGGACCTGCCGTCGCCGACGGGTGCGGGCACTTGTGCGCGCCCGCAGACGACGTCGTGGAGAAAGTCGCGGAAGGGATAGGGAAGCTTCTGGCCGATGTCCGGGGCGAATTTCCAGACGGCGGCCGCCGAGATTGTCGAGACCGTCACGAAGACCGGCCAGAAGTTCCCGCTCATACGCGTACCCGTTCCTTACTTGACGGGCACGAGACGGTCCATGCCGCCCATGTACGGGCGCAGGACCTCCGGGATGAGGACGCTGCCGTCCGCCTGAAGGTGCTGCTCGAGGAACGCGACCATCAGGCGCGGCAGGGCGACACCCGAACCGTTCAGCGTGTGGACGAGCTTCGTCTTGCCGTCCGCGTCCCTGAAGCGGCAGTTCAGGCGGCGGGCCTGGTAGTCCGTGAAGCAGGAGCAGCTGGAGACCTCCAGCCACTGCTGCTCGCCCGGCGCCCAGAGTTCGAGGTCGTAGCACTTGGCGGCGCTGAAGCCCATGTCGCCCGAGCAGAGCTGCAGCACGCGGAAGTGGAGGCCCAGGCCGGTCAGGATCGCCTCGGCCTCCTTCACCAGGATCTCAAGCTGCTGGAACGAGGTGGAGGGGTGGACGAAGTTGACCATCTCGACCTTGTCGAACTGGTGGACGCGCAGCATGCCGCGCGTCATCTTGCCGGCGGAACCGGCCTCGCGGCGGAAGCAGGGCGTGTAGGCCGTCAGCTTGACCGGCGTCTCGGGCGTGATCTTCGGGAGATTGACGCCGTCGAAGATGTCGTCGCGGTAGAAGTTCGTGACGGGGACCTCGGCGGTCGGGATCATCCAGAAGTCGTCCAGGTTGGAGTGGTAGAGATCCTCGGCGAACTTCGGCAGCTGGCCGGTGCCCGTCATCGAGGCGGAATTCACCATGAACGGCGGGAGCATCTCGGTGTAGCCCTGCTCGCGGCAGTGGACGTCCAGCATGTACTGGATGAGCGCGCGCTGCAGCTTGGCGCCCTGGCCGAGGATGATCGGGAAGCCGGTGCCCGTGAGCTTGACGCCGCGCGGGAAGTCGAAGATGCCGAGCTTCTCGCCGATCTGCATGTGGTCGGGAATCGGATAGGCGGGATCCTTCCATTCGCCGACGAAGCGGACGACCTTGTTCGCGGAGGCGTCCAGGCCCGTGGGAATCTCGGGGGCGGGGAGGTTCGGAATCATCAGCAGCGTCTCGCGCAGATCCGTCTCGACCGTGGCGAGCTCCTTGTCGATCTCGGCGATGCGGTCGCCGATCGTGCGCATCTCGGCCTTGGCCGCGGAGATGTCGCCGCCGGCCTTCGCGATGTTGCCGATCTCCTTGGAGGCGGCGTTGCGCTTCGCCTTCAGCGTCTCGGTTTCGGCGAGGAGCGCGCGGCGCTTCGCGTCGAGGTCGCGGGCCTTGGCGACCTTCTCCTGCTCGACGCCGCGGCGCGCCAGCTGCGCGACCACGTTGTCGAAATCTTCGCGGATCTTCTTGATGTCGATCATGTCTGTGCTTCTTTCCTTTTTTGGAAAAACGGATAAATCATACCGTAACCGCGATCGTCATTGCCCGGACGAGACGACGATGCGCGAGCCCGGGGCGAGGAACATCTCGAGTTCCGAACGGTCCCTGGGGGCGAGCTTCATGCCGAGTTCGCGGAACCGGGAGGCCGGCGAGGCGCCGGATTCGATCGGGTAGACGCCGCTCTTGGCCGTCTTCGAGACCGAGAGGTAGTAGCGCCGGAAGAACTGGCCGTTCTTGTTCAGGGAGAGGTCCGCGGTGCCGTCCCCGTACACGACGAGGGCCGCGCTGGGGAAGTCGAGCACGCGGACCGAGTCGCCGGGCTGCAGCCTCTCCCACTTCACGTCGGGGTTGAGGCGCGCGACCGCGGCGGGCGTGGTGCGGTGCTCGCGGGCGATGCGCTCGCGGCCGTCGCCGCGGCGCACGGTCGCGATCGTCGTCCAGGGCGTGGGCTGGCCGGAGAGCAGCAGCTCCAGGTTGAGGTCCCCGAGGCGGCGCATGAGGGGGTCCTTGAGGTCCGCCATCGTGGGCCGGCGGGAAAGCTTCTGGATCGTGTCGACGGCGATCTTCGCGTTGCCCTGCTGTTCGGCCTCGACGAGCTTGCGCAGCAGGACCTGGTCGCCGCGGGGACGGTCCTCGAGGGTCTTCAGGATGCGGTCCACCAGGGCCTGGGCCGCAGGCGAAATCTTCGTTCGCGGGGGCTTCGCGTCCTTCGGCTGCGAAGCCGGGGACGCCACGGGGATGGTCGCCGGCTTCGGCTGCGCCGCGGGGGCGGCGCGCCTGGAGGTCGCGGGGGACGCGGCGTCCTGAGCCGACGGGCGGGGCGGGGCGGCCTTCGGCGCCGGCGCAGGTGTCGGCGCGGTCTCCTGACGGGCCGGCGCGGGGGCCTGCAGCGCGGCGGGGGGCATCCGGGGACGCGGTTCGGCGTCGGGGCCCTTCGTCCGCGACTTCACCTTGTAGCAGATGAACGCGATCAGCACGAGCGCGGCCGCGCCCGACACGACCCAGCGGAGGAGATGCTTCTCCTCTCCGTCGTGCGGGCGGTACAGCAGCCCGTATCTGCCGCGTTCGAACGCCATGGCGGTGTGCGGAGGCCGCTTACTTCGCGGCCGGCGCCTCCTCGGTGACCACGCTCTGGACGGCGGCGCGCGCCACCTCGACGACGACGCCGTCGGCCAGCTCGATGCGGAAGGTCTTGTCCTTCGCCTCGACGATCTTGCCGATGAAGCCGCCCGCGAAGAGCACCTTGGCGCCGGCGCGGAGCTCGTCGATCATCTTCCGGCGCTCCTTCTCCTTGCGCTGCTGCGGCCTGATCATCATGAAGTAGAAGAGCGCGAAGATGAGCAGCATCGGCACGAGCATGCCGAAGCCGGACTGCTGCTGGGGCGCGGCCGCGGGCGCGGCGCCTTCGGCGGCCGGCTGGGTCTCGGTGGCCGCCGCGGGGGCGGCAGGGGCGGCCGCGGGCGCGGCCTGGACGGACGCCGCGGGGGCGGCGGCCTGGGCGAAGAGGAAGGGTGCGTTCATTTTTTTGTCCTTTTCTTGTTGTCGTAAACCTGTTGTCTGAAATCCCGCCGTCATCCCCGCGGATTCCGGCCCGTTCCGGCGCCGGCCGCCTGCATGCGGTGGAGCTCGCGGCGCCAGTCCTCGAAGGTTCCCGCGTCGATCGCGTCGCGCATCTCCTTCGCAAAGGCGCAGAGGCGGTGGACGTTGTGGATCGTCAGCAGCCGCACGCCGAGGATCTCGCCCGCGTGCACGAGGTGGCGGACGTAGCTGCGCGTGAAGTTCCGGCAACAGTAGCATGTGCAGCCGTCCTCGACCGGCCCGTCGTCCTTCTCCCATTTCGCCGCCTTGATCGCGACGTTGCCCCAGCGCGTGAGCGCCGTGCCGTGCCGCGCGACGCGCGTCGGGATCACGCAGTCGAACATGTCGACGCCGCGCGCGACGCATTCGGCCATCTGGGTCATCACGCCGAGCCCCATCACGTAGCGCGGCTTGTCCTCGGGCAGGAAGGGGGCCGAGGCCTCGACGGCCTGGTACATCGTCTCCTCGGGCTCGCCGACCGAGACGCCGCCGATCGCGTAGCCTGGGAAGTCCATCTTCACGAGCTCCTCCGCGCAGTGGCGGCGGATGTCGTCGTAGGCGCCGCCCTGGACGATGCCGAACACGAGCTGCCCCGGCGCATGCGGCGCCTCGAGGGACATCTTCGCCCACTTGATCGTCGTCTCCACGCTCTTCTCGGCGCGCCGGCGGTCGCAGGGCCACGGCAGGCACTCGTCGAACACCATCGCGATGTCGCTGCCGATGATGCGCTGGATCTCCATGGACTCCTTCGGCCCCAGGAAGATGCGGCGGCCGTCGAGATGCGAGTTGAACCAGCAGCCCTCCTCCGTGAGCTTGCGCATCTTGGCGAGGGAGAAGACCTGGAAGCCGCCCGAATCGGTGAGGATCGGCTTGTCCCAGCGCATGAACCGGTGCAGTCCGCCCGCGTGCGTCATGACGTCCATGCCGGGGCGGAGGTTCAGATGGTAGGTGTTGCCGAGGATGATCTGCGCGCCGCATGCGTCCAGGTCGCGCGGCTCGAGCGCCTTCACGGTGCCCTGCGTGCCCACCGGCATGAAGACCGGGGTCTCGACCGGGCCGTGCGCCGTCCACAACACGCCCGTACGCGCGCGTGAACGCGCGTCTCTAGTACGGACTACGAAAGTCCCGGGTGTCGGGGGTGTTTCCATGCGACCTGAAAGTATACGAAAAAGAGGGGACTGAATCAAGGGCGCGGATTATGGTATAATCGGGCGGATGTCCCTGCCGAAGATGACCGCCGTCCTGCTTTCCCTCCTCGCCTGCGTCGCGCAGGCGGGGACGAACGACCTGTCCCGCGGAGGAACCGCGGCCACGAACGGACTGGCGGCCGCCACCCTGTCGCGCCTCACGGGCTTCGTGAAGGCGGACGTCCGCACGGCCTACCATGCCCGCGGCCGCATCCTCGAGCGCGGGCCCATGGCGATGACGCTGTCGCGCCTCGGGTACGACACGGACCTCCTGGGCCGCTTCGGCTTCTGGAACTGGAACGTCTCCTCCCTCGGCCGTTCGCGCCAGAGCGTCCACCGGCGCCCGTTCCACGAGGTCGACGTCGGCGCCTACTGGCGCTACGACGTGGCGTTCGACGACGCGGCGAAGTGGAAGCTGACGACGGACGTGATGAAGGACTGGATCACGCTCGACGGCTACACCGAGTCCTACCGCGCCCGCAAGGTCAACGCCACCATCAGCGAATGGCGCCTCGAGCAGGCGCTCGAGAACCCCTACGTCACGCCCTACTACCTGATCCGCCGCGGCGTGCACCCGACGGACTGGACCTATTACCGGACCGGCGTGCGCCACGCCTTCAAGCTGCCCTGGGACTTCACCTTCACGCCGGCCTTCTTCGTCGAAAGCGGCGACGAGCGCTTCTACGAGCGCCGCTACGGGGCGCCCGTGGACAAGCGCCGCCGCCACCATTCCGGCCCCATGTCCGTCAACCTGCTGCTGGACCTCTCCTGGAAGGCGTCCGACAACCTCTCCTTCTACGCCAACGTGCAGCAGTACGACCTCGTGAGCGAATCCGCCCGCGACAACGTCCGCGCCCGCAACGTGCGCGAAGGGCGGCGGGACCTCACCATCTTCGCCGCGGGCCTCCGGGTCCGTTTCTAAACCATCAAAACGCGCTTGAAATGGCAAATTACTTCACGGAAACGTCCGAGGGAATAATTCTCAATGTCAAGGCGCAGCCGCGGTCCTCGAAGGCGGGGATCGACGGCCTGCTGGGCGACGCGGTGAAGGTGCGCATCCGCTGCGCGCCGGTCGACGGCAAGGCGAACAAGGAGCTCGTCGAGACGCTTGCGGACGCCTTCGACGTCGCGAAGTCGGCGGTCGTCTTCAAGGGCGGCGAGACGTCCAAGACGAAGCGCCTGCTGCTGAAGGGCGTGAGCGCGGACCGGGTGAAGTCCGTGGTGGAGGGCTGACCGTGGTCACCCTCGAGCTCGAACAGGCCGCAGGCGGCATCGTGCTGGGCATCGACGAGGCCGGGCGGGGCCCGCTCGTCGGCGGCGTCTACGCCGCGGCCGTCACCGCCCCGCTCGCCCGCGCCGCGGAGCTGCTCGCGGGCGACTGGCGCGCGGTGAACGACTCGAAGAAGCTCTCCGAGAAGCGCCGCGAGGCCCTGGCCGAGGTGATCCGGAACACGGCGGACTGCACCTGGTGCGTCGCCTCCGCCTCCCCCGCGGAAATCGACCGCCTGAACATCCTCCGCGCGACCCACCTCGCGATGCGCCGCGCGGCGCTCGGCGTGGCCGCGAAGCTGGGCTGCACGAACCTGCCGCGGGCGGAGGAGCCGGGACTCTGGCAGGCGCCGCCGGACGACCCGTTCCCGTGCATCCTCGTCGACGGCCTCGCCGTGCCGACCCTCCCGTTCCCGTCCCGGAACGTCGTGAAGGGCGACGCGAAGTCCCTCTTCATCGCCGCGGCCTCGATCCTCGCCAAGACGGCCCGCGACGCGGACTGCCTCCGCCTCGAGGCGCTCTACCCCGGCTACGGCTTCGCGCAGCACAAGGGCTACCCGACCCCCGCCCACCTCGAGGCCCTCAACCGCCTCGGCCCCTGCCCCGAGCACCGCCGCAGCTTCGGCCCCGTCTCGCAGATGACGCTGTTCTGACGGACGCAACGCGATTTTATGCAAGACCAACTCGTCGGAGGGGTTTGCCCAGGGCTGTCGCAGACGTACCGTCAAGCCTTCGGCAAACACAGAGGGGTGGAGGATACGCAGAGGGCG
>JAEDMN010000157.1 GCA_016302985.1 Kiritimatiellia bacterium
ACAATCCCACAATCCCACAATGAAAAAGCTTCTGACGATGGGCGTCGCCTGCTGGGCGGCTTCGATGTTCGCCGACCTCTGCCTGAACGGCAGCTGGGAGTTCCGTTTCGAGGAGGACAAGCCGCTGGAGGCCGCCGGAGCCGCGGACTTCGCCGCGACGGACGTCCTGCCGGTGCCGGGCTGCTACGACGTGATGCCGAAGTGGTACCTGAAGCACGGCACGGGACTCTACCGCCGCACGTTCACGCTCGACGCGCCGATGAAGGACGCCGTGCTCGTGGTCGACGGCATGGGCATTCGCGCGAAGTTCGCGGTCGACGGGAAGGATCTCGGCGTCCACCCCTATCCCTACGCGCGGCTCGAGATCCCGGTCGGCGCGCTGGCCGCCGGCGAGCACACGGTCTTCGCCGCGGTGGACAACATCCAGGAATGGCCGCGCGTGAAGATGGCGCGTCCGTACTACGACTTCTACTTCTACGGCGGCTTCTACCACGGCGTGAAGCTCGTCGAGAAGCAGCCGAAGGTCTTCGTGCGCACGCTCGACTACAGGACCGGCACGGTCGAGATCGAGGTCGAGGGCGGCGCGAAGGAGACGCGCACGATCAAGGACTTCAAGCTCTGGTCGCCCGAGTCCCCGAACCTGACGACGATCGAGGTCGCGGGACGGAAGGTCCGCTTCGGCATCCGCCAGATCGAGGCGAAGAACCGGAAAATCTACCTGAACGGCAAGGAAATCTTCCTCAAGGGCTTCAACCGCCACGAGTCGGAGATGACGAGCGGCGCGGCGACGTCCGACGCCCTCATGCTCCAGGACATCCAGCGCCTCAAGGCGCTCGGCGGCAACTTCATCCGCGGGGCGCACTACCAGCAGTGCGAGCGCTTCCTCGACCTCTGCGACGAAAACGGCGTGCTCGTGTGGGAGGAGTCCCTCGGCTGGGGCAACGGCCAGCGCTACACGAACAACACCTTCCCGCCGAACGAGCTGAAGGACCCCGAGTTCTGCGAGATGCAGGTGAAGCAGACGCGCGACATGGTGCGGGCGGGCTTCAACCACCCGTGCGTGATCATCAGCGGCTTCCTCAACGAATGCAACAGCGAGACGCCCGAATGCAAGGCGCTCGTCGACCGGCTGATCGAGACGATCAAGGCCGAACGGACCGGCCGCCTCGTCACGTTCGCGTGCAACATGTGCGCGAAGGACATCTGCAACGCGAACACGGACATCGTTGCGTTCAACACCTATCCGGGCACGATTCCGATGAAGCCCGGCACGGCCGCCCAGCTTGCGGAGCAGGTGCGGAAGGACTTCACGCAGAAGATCGCGGACTTTCGGAAGCGCTACCCCGAAAAGCCGATCATGGTCAGCGAGTCCGGCTGCGGCTGCGTCTACGGCGCGCACGACCCGCAGGCGTCGATCTGCACCGAGGAGTTCCAGGACGAATACCTGACGGACATCATGTCGACGCTCTGGTCGAATCCGGACTGCGTCGGCTACGCGATCTGGCAGATGAACGACGGGCGCACGCGCGAGCGCTTCAGCTCGACGAAGACGGGGTCCGTCTTCTTCGGCGGTTCGATCGCGGGCGTGTTCGACGCGCAGCGCCGTCCGAAGATGTCCGCGCGGACGATCAAGCGGTTCTTCGAGCAGAAGTAGCGGCCGTTCCGCGCACCGGGGCGCGGATTCGGTGGACAGGTCCGGGAATCGGAGGCGAACCATGAGCGACAACGACGTCATACCCGAGGACAAGATCCGCGAGGCGCATGCGAAGTGCATGCAGGACCCCGCGCTGGCGAAGTACTTCAACGACGCGCCGCCCGGCGCGAAGCAGTACATCGCGCTGATGTTCTACTGCACGGTGTTCGAGGACGAGCTCGACGACGCGAAGTGCGAACTCTACCAAGGCGAGGTCGAAGAGGACCTGACGAAGGACGACCTGCTCTACCTCGCCACCAACGCGCGCAACCTCGAGTCCAGGGCGCATTTCCGCGAGCTCTACGTGGAGAAGGCGAACGCGGAGCAGGCGGCGGTCCCAGAGGAGGGCGCCGTCGCGGCGCCGGCCGTCCACGTCGACGTGGACGGCGTCATCCGGGCCGTGCGCGACGTGCGGACCGAGCTGCAGCAGGTCCGACGGCTCGTGGCCGAGCAGACGACCTGCGAAGGCACGGCGCCCGGCGCGCTGACGCTGGGCGCCCTGTCCGTGCTGCTGCTCGTCGCCGCGACCGTGACGCCGCAGCTGACGAAGACGGTCGTGCTCTGCTTCACGATGACGGCCTCCCTCTTCGCGCTCTGCGCCTCCGTGCGCGAGTCCCGCGAGTACAAGCCCTGCCGCGTCGGCGGGGCCGTGCTGGCCGGCGCGTCGCTCCTGGGCGCCCTGTTCCTGCTGTTCCTGCTCGGGATGGAAAAGCTCTGATTCCGTCGTCCGAATCCATCCGGAACCCCGTCATGAAGCGCATTCTGGCGTCGGCGCTGCTTCTTGCCGTCCTGGCCGTCTTCGCGGCCCCCGTCTCCGTCGAACAGGCGCGGACGGCCGTCGGGCATTGGCTGAAGGCCGATCCCGCGCTGGGCTGCCGTCTGGGGACGTCCGTCTCCGGGGTCCGCACCTGCACGCCGACGAACGGCGTCTCCTTCCACGTCGTGCAGCTCGCGGGCGGCGGGTTCGTCGTGACGTCCGCCGACACGCGCATCGGGCCGGTTGTCGCGTTCTCCGCGGCGGCGGACCTGGCCGAGCGTTCGGACAACCCGCTCTGGTCGCTGCTGAAGGGCGATCTCGCGGCGCGGGCGCGGCAGCTGGCGGAGAAGGGGGCCGGGCTGCAGTCCGTCGGTCCGTCGGGGGCGTCCGCGAAGTCGCCCGCCGAGGCACGTTGGGCGAAGCTGCTGGACGGGGCCGCGCTCCAGTCCGCGGCGTCGCTCTCCGATCCCCGCGTCGACCCGCTGGTGAAGTCCAGATGGGGGCAGGCGCAGAACTCCATCTACAGCAACCGGGGCGGTCTCTGCTACAACTACTACACGCCGAACAACTCCCCCTGCGGCTGCGTCGCGACGGCGCTCGCGCAGCTGATGCGCTACCACCGCTATCCGGCGGCACCGAAGACTGTCGCGAGCCGCACGTGCGCGGTGGATGGCGTGCAGGGGACGCGCACGATGATGGGCGGACCCTACGCCTATGACGACATGCCGCTCGTTCCCGAGGCCAGCACGGCGGTGAGCTGGTACGCCGGGGGATGCACCGAGGCGCAGCGGCAGGCGATCGGCCGGCTGACCTACGACTGTGCCGTCGCCCTGCAGGCGGACTTCGGGGAGTATGTCACGGGGGCCGGCGGGGCCGCGGCGCATGGACCTTTGACGCACGTGTTCGGCTACGCGACCGCGCACACGACGACGGCGGGGCTGGGCGGTGCGGCGTATCGCGATCGGATCCTGCGCACCAACCTCGACGCGGGCTGTCCCGTTCTGCTGGGCGTCGACGGACCGTCCGGCGGGCACGAAGTCATCGCGGACGGCTACGGCTACTCGGACGGCATCCTCTACACGCACCTGAACCTGGGCTGGTCGGGGGAGGACGATGCGTGGTACGCGCTGCCGGACATCGATTTGGCCGAGCCGTTCGATACGCTGTCGCACGCCGTCTTCAACGTCTTCACGCAGGACGTGGGCGAGATCGTCAGCGGGCGCGTGGTCGGCCCCTCCGGCAGTCCGGTCGAGGGCGCGACCGTCACGATCGAGTCGGGCGGGACGGTCGTCTCGACGAAGACGACGAATGTGCGCGGCATCTTCGCCTTCGTCGTGCCGGCTCCGAGTTCCGGCCTGGAAGGGCGTAGCTACGTTGTGCGGGCGTCCTGGGGGGCGGTCGGCGCAACGCCGCAGACGGTGTCCGTCATGAAGACCGTCGACTCCTGGGTCAAGCTGAACGTCGGTTCGTATTCCTATAACAGCTCTGCAGGGATGCCGACGTGCGGGAACGTCCTCTGCGACGACCTCGTCCTCTCCGGCCTGCCGGTCGTCGAGCCGCCTGCCTTCGCCCCGGAGGGGTGCTATTTCTATCCGGCGACGAACGTCGCGCTCACCTGCGCCACCCCGGGCGCCACGGTCCGCTACACGCTGGACGGCACCGACCCCACCGAGGCGAGCGCGGTCTACGGCGGGCCGGTCGGCCTGACGGGGACCGCGGAGGTCCGGGCGCGCGCCTTCAAGGACGGCTGTGCCGCCAGCCCGGTCGTGTCGGCCGTCTACACGTATGCGCCCCCCGGGGACTACTTCCAGACGCCGATTTCGATCCAGGGCGGATTGGGCTCGCAGACTGTTGCCGATTTCGGCCGGTACGGGGTGGAGTCCGGCGAACCGTTCCACACGCTGCAGGATGGTGCGCGCGCGTACGAGTTCCACACGGTCTGGTTCATCTGGACGGCGCCGGCGTCCGGCTCCGCGTCCTTCACGACGCGTTGCGGTGCCGCCTTCACCCGCTATCCGACGGCTGTGGCGGTGTACGACGGCGAGGACCTGGCGACGGCGACGCGCCTGGCGATGTCCAAGGACTACCAGTCCAGCGGGGACTATTCCACGACGGTGGCGTGCGAGGTTGAAAAGGGACGCGCCTATCGCGTCGTCGGCGTGTGCATGTACGATGTTCGAAGCGTGTCCGGGGCGACGTTCACCTTGTCCTGGACGGCGGCCGTTCCGCCCCCGACCTTGACGTCCACGACGGAGGTGCCCGTGCCGTACGACTGGCTGGACCTCAACTTCCCCGCGCCGTCCGCACGCACGGAGGCGGCGTACGAGGCGCTGGCGCTGGAGGATTCGGACGGTGATGGCTACGCGAACTGGGCGGAGTACCTCTGCGGGACGGACCCGGCGCAGACCGCCGACCGGCCGCGCTGCGCGATCCGGATGGACGGCGGGGCGCCGTCCGTCACGCACAACGTCGTCGTGCCCGACGCGGCGGCGGCGCAGGGGTGGCGCGCCGCGCTGAAGGGGTCCGCGGACATGGTCGAATGGTCCGAGACGCCCGATCCGGCGCGGGCGCCCCGGTTCTTCAAGGTCGTCGTGGAACGCCGTTAGCGGGCATGCACATCCAACGGGAGGAAAGAACATGAACAGACGGGATTTCGTGAAGAAGGCGGCCCTTGCGGCCGTGGCGGGGGCGACGGGTGCGCGGGCCGAAGCGCCCGCGAAGACGGACGAGATCAGGTCCGTGCTGCTGCACCTCGGACGCAACATGTGGGGCTGGACACCGCCGCCCGGGATGCAGGTGGCGCAGAAGGACTTCCGGCCGCTCGCGACGACGCTCGAGTGCCGCGAGGACCTCTGGCGCGCGGCCACCGCGCGCGCGGCCGAGAAGGGGATGAACATGGTCGTGATCGACCTCGGCGAGGCGCTCGCGTACCCGAGCCATCCCGAACTCGGGGTGACGGGCGCGTGGTCGCCGGACAAGATGCGCGACGAGGTCGCCCGTCTGAAGGCGATGGGGCTCGAGGCGATTCCGAAGCTCAACTTCTCGACGACGCACAACGGCTGGCTGGGGGACTACCGCTGCATGCTCGCGACGAAGACGTACTACCGGGTCGTCGAGGACGTCCTCCGCGACGTCGCGGAGATCTTCGGCACGCCGCGCTTCCTCCACATCGGCTTCGACGAGGAGACGACGAAGCACCAGGAGTGGAGTGCGCGCAGCCTGGCCGTGGTCGTGCGCAAGGGCGACCTCTGGTGGCACGACTTCCTGCACGTCGTGCGCACCTGCGAGAAGCACGGAATGCGTCCCTGGGACTGGGCGGACTACGGCTGGCACCACGAGGAGTACTTCACGAAGTGCCCGAAGTGCGTCCTGCAGGGCAGCTGGTACTACGACGAGGCGGACGGCGACTTCTCGCTCGACGACAAGGTCAACTCGGACGCCTTCCGCCTGCGCGAGCTGCTCACGCTGGAGAAGCATGGCTTCGACCAGGTGCCGTGCGGCACGAACTGGGTCGGCTGGAAGCGGAAGAAGAACGGAAAGGGCGCGGACGACGTCATCGGCAAGCTGGTGAAGTTCGGCCGCGCACACATCTCGCCCGCGCACCTGAAGGGCTTCATGATGGCGCCGTGGGCGCAGTGCGACACCGAGGCGAACAACGCGAAGAACCTGGCCGGCATCGACCTCTTCGGCGACGCCCTGAAGGGCTGAAAGGAACGACCATGCTCAAGGGAATCTCTCCCGTCCTCTCCCCGGACCTCCTGAAGACGCTGTGCGAAATGGGGCACGGCGACGAGATCGTGTTCGCCGACATGTGCTTTCCGGCGCACAGCGTGAACCCGCGCGTGCTGCGCGCGGACGGCGTGAAGGCGGACGCGCTGCTGAAGGGGCTCGCGCCGCTGTTCGAGCTGGATGCCTACGCGGTGCCGGTCGTCATGATGGCGCCGGTGGCGGGCGACGAGCTGGACCCGTCCGTCGAGGCGCGGTACCGGACCGCCCTCGGCTACGCGGGCGAAATCGAGCGCCTGGAGCGCTACGCGTTCTACGACCGCGCGCGGAAGGCCTACGCGGTCGTCCTCACGGGCGAGAACGCGAAGTACGGCAACGTGATCCTCAAGAAGGGGAACACGCCGGCGGAAGGGTGAGAGACTCCAGAACGATGAAGCATTGAAATGCGGGGATGTGGTATAATTGCGGACGGAAGGACTCAAGAGGAAAAACGATGAGAACCGCGGAAATCGAACGGAACACGAAGGAAACGCAGATCAAGCTGTCGCTGAACCTCGATGGCGAGGGCAACGGCACCGTCGACACCGGGATCGGATTCTTCAACCACATGCTGGAGCTGCTGAAGAAGCACGCGCTCATCGATCTGTCCGTGACGTGCCATGGCGATCTGGACGTCGACTACCACCACACGGTGGAGGATGTCGGGCTCGTGTTCGGCCTGGCGCTGAACCAGGCGCTTGGCGACCGGAAGGGCATCACGCGCTACGGCTTCGCGTCCATTCCGATGGACGAGGCGCTCTGCGAGACGTCGATCGACCTCGGGGGGCGTCCGTTCCTCGTCTTCACGTCCGACAAGAAGCACCTGATGGTGCGCGACTTCGAGGTGAAGCTGCTCGAGGAGTTCTTCCGCGCGGTCAGCGTGGAGGGCCGGCTCAACATCCACGCCCGCGAGATCTACGGGGACGAGGCGCACCACGTGTGCGAGGGCGTCTTCAAGAGCTTTGCGCGCGCGCTGCGCCAGGCCGTTTCCAGGGACCCGCGCGAGAAGGGCGTGCCGTCCTCCAAGGGCGTGCTGTAAGGGACGGCCATGATCCCCGGGCACGGACAGCTGCTGATCCTGCTTGCGATCGTGGTGTTCCTCTTCGGTCCCACGCTCGTGAAGCTGCTGCGCCGCCTCGCCGGCGGCGCGGCGAACGGGCGTCCGTCCCGTCCCGCCCGCCGGTCCGTGGACGGGCACAGCCACTGCCCGCACTGCGGCGCCGAGAATCCGGCGCGCGCGAAGTACTGCTGTGCCTGCGGCAAGCCGCTCGACTTCGTCGACGTGTGAGGGCGCTTCGGGAGGCGGTGCGCTACTTGCGAATCGGCCCACTCGATGCGGGCGCCTGCGCCTAGGTTGCGCGCCATGCCTGCCTCGCGGTGTGCTATACTGGGGGCATGAAGTACAGCCTGCTCTCCGTCGCCGCCCTGCTGGCGGCGCACCTGATCGCCGCGACCGCGGTGAAGACCGTCCATCCGACGCGCGACCTCGTCGTCGCGGAGCGCGTGCTCGCGCCCGCGGCGGATCCGCGCGCCGACTATTCGGCCACGCTCCAGGGCGCGCTCGACGCCGTCGGGAAGCTCGGCGGCGGCACCGTGTTCCTGCCGGCCGGGCACTACACGCTGGCGAAGCCGGTCGAGCTGCCGGTGGGCGTGACGCTGCGGACTAAAGTGGGCGGCGAGCTGCTGCGGCGTGT
>JAEDMN010000158.1 GCA_016302985.1 Kiritimatiellia bacterium
GCAGCAGCCGCTGCCGACGCAAGCCGAGCTTCTGGAAAGCCTGCGTCTCCAGGAGGACATGAAGCGTCTCCAGGCGGAGTTGAAAGCCGAACAGGAGCGTCAGCTGAAGGCCGAGCAGGAACGCAAGCGCCAGGAGGAGGTTGAACGCCATCGGCGCCGGCTCTATCCCGAGTACTATGCCAAGGAAGATGCGAAGAAGCTGCTCGCCGCCGACACGGCTGCGCCCAAGAAGATCCAGAAGGGGACACCTGCCCCCCTTCCGCAGCCTTCCAGCCCGGTCGTTTCGCCGGCGGTCGCCCTTCCCGCCACCCAGCCGGCGACCAAACCCGCGGCCGCGGAACAGAAGAAGCCTGAAGCCAAGCCGGCAAAGCCCGCCGCCGTGGAGCAGAAGAAGTCCGAACCCAAGCCGGAAAAAACGCCCGTCTCCACCAGGCCGGTCAAGCCGATCGACCTGAAGAGCGCCCAGCCGATCACCTATTTCGAAGAGGACGCGACCCCTTCCAAGGTCAACGCCGCAGAGGGAAAGCCCCCTGCCGAGAAGCCTGCCGCCGAGAAGCCCGCCACCCCGGCCCCCGAGGTCAAGAAGCCGGAGGAGAAACAGGGCGCGACGAAGAAGCCCGAAGTCCTCAACGTGGGGACAAAGGACGGCAAGGACCTCCCCTTCCTCGTCGAACCCGAAGCAAAGTAAGGAGCGCGGTCATGTCGCAGAAAGCCATGGTCTTCATCGACGGCGGCTGGCTCTATAGAAGCCGGACGACGCTCTTCGCGAAACTGGGACGGGAGAACTTCGAAATCGACTACGCCAAGCTGCCGCGCGTCTTCTGCGAAGACGTGGCCAACCAGCTTGACGAGGACATCTCCCTGGTCCGTACGAACTACTTCGGCACGATTCCTTCGGCGCGGTCCGGATTCAACACGTCCAAGCAATACGCCTTCTACGACTTTCTCGAAGAGTCCTGCGGCTACGAAACGGACATCCATGAAGTCGACGTCGGGACGGACGAGAACTGGATCAAGATGTCCCTGGCCGCGACGATGCTGTTCTACGCCGCGCAGCCCGGCGCCTACGACATCGCCGTTTTGATTGGCGACGATTCCGACTACGCGCCCGCCCTTCGCAAGCTCCGTCTGATGGGCAAGCGCGTTCAGGTTGTCAGCGCCCGACTCGACGGAAGGCCCGTCAATCCCGCTTCGTCGCTCACGACGAAGCACCGCGTCTCGGACTTCCCGACCTTGTGGCTCGACGAGCATGCGGCCGAGGTCCGTCTTGTCCGCGAACGCGTCGTCCGCTCCTGCAAGCAGTGCGGCCGCGAAGAGGAGACGACCTGGGCGGGTCCGGAATTCTTCTGCTCGGACTGCCGGGGGCGTTACCGCGGAAACGCCTAGCCGCGCGTCAGCCTAGTCGCGATTCCCCAGGAACAGCCTGTAGGCGGGGTTGTTCGACACGTCGCGGTGGGCGTAGCCCAGGCTTGCCAGGGCCGCGTCGCACGCCCTTCTCTCGCTCTTCGGGACCTGCAGCCCGACCAGCACCTTGCCATGGTCCGCACCATGGTTCCGGTAGTGGAAGAGCGTAATGTTCCAGCGCCCGGAAATCGCCTCCAGGAAGTCCATCAGGGCGCCGGGACGCTCGGGGAATTCCACGGAATAGACGACCTCGTCATGGAGGCCGCGGGTGTGTCCGCCGACCATGTGGCGGATGTGTTCCTTCGCGAGCTCGTCTTCAGAAAGGTCGATCGTGCCGATTTTCGCCGCCGTAAGCTGCTCGACGATGCGGCGGGTCTCCTCGCGGTCCGAGACAGAGAGTCCAACGAAGACATAGGCTTTGTCCGCGTCGAAATAGCGGTAGTTGAACTCCGTGACGTTGCGCTTTCCAATCTTGCGGATGAAGTTCTTGAACGCGCCGCGGACCTCGGGAATCCGGCATTCGAGAATCGCCTCGCGACGTTCGCCGATCTCCGTCTGCTCGGAGACGAAGCGGATACGGTCAAAATTCATGTTCGCGCCGGAAATGATGCAGGCATAGGTCTCGCCCTTCGCGCCGGTCTTCGCGGCAAGCTGCTTCGCCGCGGCCAGGGCCAGGGCGCCGGCCGGTTCGCAGATCGCGCGCGTGGCCTCGAAGATGTCCTTGATCGCGGCGCAGGTCTCGTCCGTCGAGACGCGGACGATGCCGTCGAGGAAGCGACGGCAGATGTCGAAGGTGATCTTTCCCGGTTTCTTCACCGCGACGCCGTCCGCGAAAAGACCGACCTCGGACATTTCGACGCGCCGGCGCGCCTTGATGGAACGGTCCATGCAGTCCGAATCGACGGGTTCGACGCCATAGACCTTCACGGACGGGCGGACGGCCTTGACATAGACCGCGACACCGGCGGCGAAGCCGCCTCCGCCGATGGGGACGAAAATCGCGTCGAGGTTGTCCGGACGCTGACGCAGAATCTCCATGGCGACCGTGCCCTGCCCGGCGATGACCTCGGGGTCGTCATAGGGCGGGATGAACGTGTAGTCCTTCTCCTTGACGAGCCGCGCGGCCGTGGCCGCGGCGTCGGAATAGGAGTCGCCGGAGAGGACGATCGACGCGCCGTGGCTGCGGACGGAGGCGATCTTGATCTCGGGCGTCGTGACCGGCATGACAATGGTGGCCTTGCAACCGAGCTTCTTCGCGCTCAGCGCCACGCCCTGCGCGTGGTTGCCGGCCGAAGCCGCGAGGACGCCCTTCTCCAGCGCCGCCCGCGGAAGCTGGGACATCTTGTTGTAGGCCCCGCGGATCTTGAACGAATGGACGCCCTGAAGGTCCTCACGCTTCAAGAGGAAGCGATTGCCAAGCTTCCGGGAGAGGGCGACGGCCTCGTCGAGCGGACTCTCGATGGCCACGTCGTAGACCTTTGAATTGAGGATACGGCGGAGATACTGTTCCTGGAGCGCCTTGTCAGTCATACCACTTCACCTGAAAACGAAAACCGCCCGGCTTTCGGCCTGGCGGTTTAACTTGGGGCAAGAGACGGGGCACGATCCCGCAACCCTCAGATCCACAATCTGATGCTCTACCAATTGAGCTACTCTCGCCATTCGGAAAACGAGATTAAGTATACCGAAAATCTTCGCGGATTGCAACGGGGAAGTTCGGGAAAAATCAGGCCGGGCAGCGATGGACGATTGCACGGCGGAGCGTCAGCGGATCGGAATAGGCGACCCCCGAGTCGGCCGGCAGGCCGAAGGCCAGCCGGGTGACCTTCACGGGCGCGCGGGACGAGGGGCAGTTCTTCAGCGTCTCCGCGAGAAAGCCCGCGGTCGCGTCCCCTTCCATGTCGGTCGACAGGGCGAGAAGCACCTCCGTGAATCCTTCGGCACCGATGCGTTCGCACAGTTCGGCGATGCGCAGCTTCTCGGGTCCCATGCGGTGCACGGGGGAGAGCTTGCCCCCCAGCACGTGGTAGCGCCCGTGGAAGGCTCCGGAACCTTCGATCGTGACGATGTCGGCCGGTTCCTCGACGACGCAGACGGACGCCGCGTCGCGTGTCAGGTCCGTGCAAAGCGCACAGGGCTGTTCATCCTTGACGGTGAACGCACCGCAACGGGGGCAGCAGCACACTTCCGCCCGTGCGGTGCGTAACGCCAGGGCCAGCGGATCAAGCAGCCGCTCGGGTTCGCGTAAAAGCGCCAGCGCGGCGCGGGCCGCGCTGCGCCGGCCCAGGCCGGGCAGGCGCGCGAGGGCGCGTTCAAGCGACTCGATCGGCTCGATCATCGGCGGGGCTTACTTGCCGAAGAGATTCGGCATGCCGCCGTTCTTCATGGCGGCCATCATCTGCTCCTGCGTGGTCTTCTTGACGCTCTTGAGCGCGCCGTTGACCACGTTGAAAAGCATCGTCTCGAAACGCTCCGGCTTGCCGCCGGCCGCCTCGGCCCACGCCTCGGGGGAAATCTTGATGGAGGAGATCGAGAAGTCGCCGCGCGCGGTGACGGAGATGCCGCCGTTCGCGTATTCGACGGAGATCTTCTCGATTTCGGCCTGGATGCGCTTCGCCTCGTTGCGCATCTGCATCGCCTGCTTCATCTGGTCGAAAATGCCCATTGTCAGAATCCTTTCAATTTAGGTGATGTTGTCTATGTTGGAGGAAACCTTCGCTTCGCGGGGGGACTGCTTCCGGATCGGGAGTCCGTATTTGCGGGCCTTGTAGGAAACGACGCGCGGCGTCGTCTGCAACGCGCGCGCGGCCTTCGCCGCGAAGCCCCCGTTGCGCTCCAGCGCCTGCGCGAGCACGGCCTTCTCGAATCCCTCGGTCAGCTCCTTCCAGCTCTCGCCCTGCCAGATCCAGCCCGCCAGGGGCCCCTGCGCTCGGCCGCGCAGCCATTTGCGCACGGCCAGGGGCAGATCCTCGACCTCGACGCACGCGCCGAAGGAAACCAGTTCGGCCTCCTCCTTCGCGCGCGCCTTTTCAAGGTCGTCGGACCAGGGATAGGACGCGAGCGCGGCCGCGGCCGCCTCAGACCAGCTTCTTGCCACTCAGCTCCTCGTACGCCTTGACGTAGATCTCGCGGGTCTTGGCGATGACGTCGTCCGGCAGCACGGGCCCCGGCGGCTGGTGGTTGAAGTTGATCGAATCGAGCCAGTCGCGGACGAACTGCTTGTCGAGGGAAGGCGGGTTCGCGCCGACCGCGTAGGAGCTCTCGGGCCAGAAACGCGAGCTGTCGGGCGTAAGCACCTCGTCGGCGAGGATGAGCGACCCGTCGGCGTCCTTGCCGAACTCGAACTTCGTGTCGGCGATGATGATGCCGTGCGTGCGCGCGTACTCGGCGGCGCGGGAGTAGAGTCCGATCGTCGCCTCCTTCAGCGCCTTCGCCATGTCGGCGCCGACGAGCTGCTCGGTCTGCTCGTAGTTGATCGCCTCGTCGTGGTCGCCGATGGCGGCCTTCGTCGTCGGGGTGAACAGGACCTCGTCGAGCTTGGACGCGTTCTGGTAGCCCGCGCGCAGCGCCTGGCCATTGACTGTGCCGCTCTTCTGGTATTCCTTCCAGCCGCTGCCCGTCAGATAGCCGCGGGCGATGCACTCGACCTCGACCATGTCGACCTTCTTGACCAGCATCGAGCGGCCGCGGAGATCGTCCTTCACGCACTGGAGCTCGGCCGGGTACTGGTCGACGTCCGCCGTGATCAGGTGGTTCTTCATGCCCAGGAACTCCATCCAGAAGAGGGAGAGCTGGTTGAGCACCTTGCCCTTGTCCGGCACGCCGCAGGGAAGGATGACGTCGAACGCGCTGATGCGGTCCGTGACCACCATCAGGAGCTTGTCGCCGAGGTCGAAGACATCGCGCACCTTGCCGCTCTTCGGCGGCGGGAGGCCGGGGATCGCGGTCTCCAGCAGCGCATGGTTCTTGTCGTATTTCATGTCGAATGGTCCTTTCGAAATTGAGACGGTATTGTACCACAAAACAGGGGTCAAAACCATCATCTGCGTGCCTCACGCAGCTTCCGGCAGGATCTCGCGCAGGCGACGATAGATTTCCTGCCACTCAACCATGCGGTCGGCGAAGAGCTCGGAAATGTTCTCGTTGGCGAACGGATCCTCGTACATGAGGTCGTCCGGAGTGACCTCGCCGTTCTCCTCGAGGTACTCAATGACCTCCTTGACGAACGTTCGGCAGCGTCTCGGTCTCGTCGTCAAGCTGGAGCACCACCTGGGCTCTGCGGTCGGTCTTGACGAAGACGGCAAGCGCGCGCAGGGCCAGGCGGAGCTCCTCCGCCTCCTCCAGTGTCGCGCGCTCCCAGAACGTAGTCGCAGTAGCCGTCCTGTCCGTCCGGCGGCATCCCCTCGACCCTGATCTCGACGCCGGCCTTGCCCGGCAGCGCCACGTCCTTCTCCCCGAGAACCTCCCAGCCGGCTTCCTGGAGGTACACGTCGATGTACTCGCGCCGCGTCTGCGCCTCCGTGAGCGGCCTACAGGGCACGTAGGGCGGCGCGGACGGGTCCTGCTTAGCCTGCAGCCGCCTGGACGACGAGACGGACGTTTTTGACCGCCTGCGCGGCCTGCGTGACCTTGACCTTGCGACCGTTGAGCGCGTTGCAGCCGACGACGCGGATGAACTCAGCCGCCTCCGTCAGGTTAGCCTCGGCGAGGAACGCGCGGCCCGTGCGGGCGCCCATGCGTTCGGGCAGCTTCGGATTGCGCGGCAGCTCGCCGCGGTGGTCGCCGCAGTACAGGACCGCGTCCAGAATGTCGCGGACTTCCAGGGCGACCGCGTACGCGTCCCTGGTCCCGTCAAGCGCGTCGACACGCCGTAGAAGCGCCTCGAGCGACTGCATGTCGTCTGCTTCTGCCATCACGCGTAGTATGCCATCATTTCCCATTGGACTGCGCACTCCGCTTCGCAGGCGGGCGCTATGGCCTAACAGCATTGTGCGTGCGCCTGTTCAGATTCCGTTTGACGTCAAACTCGAGGTTCGGATCGTTGACTTCCGGATTGAAACTTGACTGCGAAAAGAATAGCTCGTCGCCGATCTTAAATGGACCGTAAATCTTTGAATAGTTGGCCGAGACGACCCGGCCTCGTACATCGACCTTTACACGAGAACGGATTACGAGATACTCGTCTTCACCAAGGACATCCCTCCGTTCATTGTCATGAGGATTGGAAAGATTGACTCTGGCGGAGAAGTCGAATCTTGTCCTGAACGTGGCATTCGTGTCTACCGCATATGACGACTGTAGCATTCCCGATTTTACTTTAGGCAGGATGTACCCACCAGAACCCTCCTCTTCGAAAACAACAGATCCGAAACACAGGATGTTGTTATTCGTCTGCGTCAAATGATACTCCACCTTGAAATCCTCCGTTTCTCCCCTACCCCAAGGCCGAACCCAGTCTCCTTTCTTGAGATCGAACCCCCACACGCCTTCCTTCGACGGCATTCCGTACTTTGAGAGCGCACCAAAAGTGTACATCGGGACAGGCATAATCCGTCGCCTGAGGACAAATGACATATTTGTGACTGGAGAAAGGATGTCCATTCCAAGTGATGAGTTTTCCCTGGCCAGGTAACGTCCCTTGAGATTCTTTTCCGGATAATGGTTCTCTGAAGACACGTGACAAGCGAAGTCCGCTGTCAGACAATCAAAGCAAACCATGGTGGTCCCAGTCTCATCGGTCCGATTGGATGCCCATAAGAAATGACTAGGTCGCGTTCCATAGCCGATCGCCAACCGGTTCAAGGTCTTAACCGACACGACTGCATTGGAGATCGGACGTCCAAGATCGTCACGAACATCCACGAGAAGGGAAACCTGCGAGGGGAAAGCAACCAATTGCACCATACTCAGAAGAAATGCGACAATCAATCCTCTCATAACATTACCTCCATGACATACGTAGCGAGACGTCGTCAAACAAGCCATCCCGAACGCTCTGTCCTTACCGCTTCCGGATTACGAACCTTGGGCAGCACCATGTCTTTCCGAAGCGGCCAAGGCTGCCACCGCCCCATGGAGACGGCATGTTCATCACCCTGACTAATTAGGCAGATCTCTCCCTTCGATCGGTAATACCCTTCCTTTTCAAGCGAGACCTCAATAACACCTCTCGTCTGCCCCACAACCTCGCAGATTCCGTTGGTGTCGGTATGCGAGACCACTCTGACACCCTTGGAACGATCTGCCATATCGAAGAAAACATTCACCTTCGCCGTGTCCACGGGGGCTCCAGCATCATCGCGCAAGTGGAAGACAATGCGTGCTTCGGCGCTCACTCCTGCAACAATGAGCAACGGGGCAACCACCATCAACCCTAACATCGCAACACGAATCATTGCAAACCTCGTGAACAATCGACAGAATAATACGACACATCCTTTATAGGGACCTACTGCAAGTAGTCCCTTAAAGTAGAACGTGGAATCCTTCATGT
>JAEDMN010000159.1 GCA_016302985.1 Kiritimatiellia bacterium
GGCGCAACCATCCCGTCGGCAACGTCCTCGAGAAGCCCTTCTCGCAGATCTGGGGCAATCCCGACCCCGGCTCCCTCCTGGACCTCATGCGCCACAAGAAGGAGCACGTCAAGGGCCGCTGCCGCGCCTGCCGCTGGCTCGACATCTGCGGTGGAAACTTCCGCGCCCGCGGCGAGGCCGTCACCGGAGACCTCTGGGGCGAGGACCCCACCTGCTTCCTCACGGATGCCGAGATCGCCCCCTGACCCGTCGGTCTCTCAACCCGCCAACCGCACAACCCGTAAACCACATGACCCGCCAACCTCACCAGGTTGACGGGTCATGCGTTTATGTGGCTATGCGGTGCGAGGACCTTAGTGGCGGAAGCTGCGCTGGCCCGTGAAGACCATCGCGACGTTCGCGTCGTTCGCGCAGTCGATCACGTCCCAGTCGCGGATCGCGCCGCCCGGCTGGACGACGGAGGTGATGCCCTCGCGGATGCCGACCTCGAGGCCGTCGCGGAACGGGAAGAACGCGTCGGAGACCATCGCGCAGCCCGGCAGGCCGCCCTTCTCCGCCTTCGTCTGCTCCATGATCTCGGCCTGCTTCTTCGCGCCGTCCTCCTCGCCGAACGCGAGGCGCAGGTCGTTGTACGGCTTGCCGTACTTCTCCCAGGCGATCCAGTCCGCGTGCTTCGTGTAGGCCTTGTCGCGCGCGATTTCGGCGACGCCCACGCGGTCCTGCTCGCCCGTGCCGATGCCGACCGTGACGCCGTCCTTGACGTAGAGCACGGAGTTGGAGGTCACGCCGGCCTCGACGAGCCAGCCGAACACGAGGTCCGCGTATTCCTGCTCGGTCGGCAGGCGCTTGATCTTGTACTCCTTGAAGGAGACGGCGCCCGTCGCCTTGTCGGTGATCTTGCGGTTGCAGTACGCCGGCATGAAGTCCTCGGGCTTGCGGGCCTTCGCGACGAAGCTCATCTGCGCGACGATGCCGCCGTCGATGAGGCTCTTGAAGTCGACGACCGTCTTCGCGACGAAGTCCGTCAGACGGTCCATGTTGCGGATGCGGAAGACGCGGAGGTTCTTCTTCGTCGCGAAGATCTCCATCGCGCCGGCCTCGAACTCGGGCGCCACGACGACTTCGGCGTAGTTCTCGGCGATCAGCTTCGCCGTCGCGACGTCGCACGCGCGGTTGAGCGCGATCGCGCCGCCGAACGCCGCCAGGCGGTCCGCCTTGTTCGCGCGGAAGTACGCGTCGGCGAGCGTGTCCGCCACCGCGACGCCGCAGGGGTTGTTGTGCTTGACGATGACGGCGCAGGGCTTGTCGTTCAGGTAGCGCAGGATGTTCAGCGCGTTGTCCGTGTCCGTCACGTTCGTCTTGCCCGGGTGCTTGCCGCTCTGGAGGAGCTCCGGCACGGACGCGAGGTAGCGGCCCGCCTGGATCATCTCGACGTCGCCGAGCACGAGGTTGCCGTTCACGAGCTTGTAGAGCGCGGCCTCCTGGCCCGGGTTCTCGCCGTAGCGCAGGCCCTTCTCCTCGCCGCCGATGTCCCACGTGACCTTCTCGTAGCTCAGCGTCTCGCGCTTGTCGCCGGTGATGAAGGAAATCTCCATCTTCGGGGCGAAATGGTCGGCTTCGATGGTCTTGTACGCTTCTTTCAGATCTTTCATGGAACGCATCCTTCTCTGTTTGAAATGGGGCGCCTAGTATACCACAAATACCCGCCGCCGACGCGAACCGGCGGCGGGCATGCCTGCGCAGCTCCCTTCAGGCCGCGAACCCGACCGGAGACGGGCGCCCGACGTCCCGCTTCTGCAGGCATTCGGCGCGGAGGGCCTCCTTGTCCGCGAGTTCTTCCGGCGAATACGTGGATTCAACCAGCGCAATCCCCTCGTCGTGGTCGAAGTTGCAGAGCACAATCTCGAAGAAGTTGCTGTGCGGGATGTCGTCCCTGTAGTTTCGGACCATGTTCCCCCAGAAGTCCACGAGCTTCTTCACGCCATCGTCGCACACCAGGCGTCGCCCGCGCGGGCGATCTCGCGTCTGGCGTCCAGGATGACGGCAGACTTGTCACCGACACGACACTTCAGGTACGCCGAAAACGCCGCGAGGTCGATGGATAAACGCCCGTCCACTGGATCTCCCAGTCCCGCAACGATGAAATCCGCCTCGGAAATCTGCGTCTCCAGAACGCAATCCCACCCCTTCTCCGGATCCGACACCAAGGCCGAATCCTGCCAGTAGACATTGACGTTCTTCAGGCCAGGGCGCTTGGAGGGATAGGGTGACCGCACGGGACAGGACATCGGCTCGACGATGCCATCCCGCAACCAGTAAATCTCGTCCTGATCGTGAATGATGAGCTCAAGCGGCTGAATCGCCTTGGTGATGGGATTTATGTTCTGCTGATACGTCCGTAGGTCAACAAGCCCCCTCTTCAGCTTCCGTTTCCAGTCCGCCCGTTCGTCCTTCAGCATCTTGATGTATTTTCTCGCGATGCCGATGCGCCGCTTACCCTCCCGGCGACGGTCCTTCACGGCATGTGGATGCGCGTCGATCCACCGCCCCCGCGCCACGAGCGTCGCAATCAGGCCCCACGCCCGCGCCTTCCAAAGCTCGCCGTCCGTAAACCGCATCGGGATCATGTACATCATGTGCCGCCCCGTACGCAATCCGGGATAGGGCGAAATCATCTCGACATTGACGTCCTTCGCCCAGTACCAGCACATCGCCTTCACCGGCGTTCCGTCCTTCAGCACACCTTCAATCAATTCTTCCATCCACGGTATCTTGCCCATGTCGTTTCCTTTCCTTCAGAAGCCGATTCGCGCCGGGGCTTTCGTATCGCGCTTCACGGCGCTTTCCTTCGTAAGCGCGGCGATGCGCTGGGCGTTGGTGACGCCGCCCCCGAGGTAGTAGAGCGACTGGCGGACCGTGCGGAAATCGCCCGGCGTGAGATTGCGCACCTCGGTCAGCGCGGCGGCGTCTTCCGGCGATAGGCGCGTTTCGAACATCCGCTCGAAGAAGAGGTGCTTGCCGTCCTCGTCGAGGAAGTCGAACTGCAGCTTGAAGGTGAAGCGCCTGAGGACGGCCTGGTCGAGATTGTCCATGAAATTCGTCGCGGCGATCAAGACGCCCTTGAAGTTCTCCATCTGGTAGAGGAGCTCGTTAACCTGCGTCACCTCCCAGTTGCGCGACGCCCCCGCACGGTCGCGGACGAGTCCGTCGATTTCATCCAGAAAGAGGATCGAACCCGATTCCTCCGCCTCACGGAAGGCATTGCGGATGTTCTTCTCGGTGCCGCCGACCCACATCGACAGGAGGTCGCTGCCCATCTTCACGGTGACGGGCCGGTTCAGCTTCTTCGCGAGATACTTCACGTACTCGGTCTTGCCGGTTCCGGGCGGCCCCCACAGGAGGAGGTTCATCCTCGGACGGTCCAGTCCCCTGCCCGCGTCATCCGCAAGGAAGTTCCTCACCGCCCCCGTGATGTCGGCGAGATCGACGTCTCCCTTGAGGTTGAGTCCCTCGAGGGAGTAGTCCTTGGCCGGCGAAAGGACATCGTCCGCCGTCCGCGCCCCCATGAGCTCGCAATGCGGCTCCATCAGCTCTCGGACGAGTTCCGGCACTTCGGCAGCGGACGGTTCCATCGCCTTGAGGTTCTTGAGCACCATCGAGATGCCGCCCGCGCTCGTCTCGTACTTCGTCGCGAGTTCTTCCACAACCGCCGCCGGGATGAGCTTGCCGAGACGGAGCTTGCGGATGTTGTTCTTCCAGATGTTGACGCGCATCTCGTGCGTCAGCTTGTGGAAGCAGATCGAGTAGTCGAAGCGGCGGCGGACGGAATCGTCCATCGTATCGGCCGATGCGTTCGAGATCCAGACCGTCGGCACCTTGATCGCGTCCAGCATCGCGTTGACCTGTCCCTTTTCGGACGCCCGCGCGACACCCCCTCCAAAGAAGCCCATGAAACCGCCGCCGCTCGTCTGCAAAATCTGGTCCGCCTCGTCGACGACCATGAGCCCCGTCCCCTTCGGCATCTGTTCGTTGCAGACCTGCACGCCAATGAGACGCGACCCGAGCGAAGTGTTCTTGCCGTCCGACTCGCCGTGCATCACCTCGTAGGCTTCGAGTCCGAGATCCTTGGCAAGCGTCATCGCGAGACTCGTCTTGCCCGTGCCCGGCTCTCCGTAGAGAAGGATGTTCACGCCCGTACCCGGCCTTCGGGACCGCACGAGACGCTTCAGAATCTCCCCGTGACGACGGATCGTCTTGCTGTAGAAGCTCCACGGCAGCACCTCCTCTGGCTCGGCCCTGCGGTAGAATCGTCCCTGCAGCGGTTCCTTCTCCTCGCCGTTCAGGAATTCCTGCACGGCCTCGTTGATGTCCAGGTCTTCGTCAACGAAATCGTATTTCCGCAACGCCGACGTGCGGCCGCACAGCGCGCGCACCTCGGCGACCGAACGGTCGATACACATCGCATAGAACTTCATGCGCTCGTTCTTGAGCGTACTCCCCCGCCTTCCGGAGAACGGATCGTTCGAGAAGACCGTGCCGCTGCGGACGAACGCGAGCTTCAACATCGCCAAGTCCAACTCGGAAAGCTTGAAGAACTTGCCCAGCTCGTCGAAGCGGGACTTGAGCTCGTCCTGACCGGCGAGCTCCTTCTTCTCCGCAAGATAGCCGTCGACGACCTCAATCAGCAGCGTCCGGCACGTTTCGAACGTGCTGCGCTCGTTCCACAGGCACCGTAGCGTTTCCGTCACGACATCATTGATGAACGCCAGCTCGGGCTTCCCGTACTTGCGTCCGTTCCGCGGTTCGCGGCGCGACTTCTTGCAATACCAGGCCAGGTCCATCGCAACGAGGTCATCGGACGGAATCCTGTCGTAGATTTTCTGTTCCAGCCCTCTCGCGTCGATCATCTTCCGGATCGGATCGAAATAATCATCATCGCTGACGTGATCCCTGAAGAACCTGAGGCTGTTCCTGAAGAACTCCGCCATCAGCGTCTCGAGGTACGCGCTCGTGCATCCGCCATCGTATTTTGCCATCACTTTCTCCTTTCGTTGACGCACATATTGTCGGAACGAAAGGATTTTGGACAACCAAAGCCCTCGAATGACCGCAAGTTGCGTAGATTTGCCAACTGTCGAACATCACGTTCAACATACGTCTTGAAATAGTCAGCATCATTTGTGCAAATACAAGGTACAACCTAGGATTTACACAGATCCGGGCGTGATTTTGTACTCGCTCTTTTCGAGGGAGACCGGTACGGTTTTGGATAGCAACGGCATGTCCAAGGAGCTTGGGCAGCTCCTTGGAAGGGCCGATGTGGAAGAACGCGCAGGTCGAAGAAGAATGCCAACTATCTTTGCCGCAGAATGACCGGAATGCCGTCTTCTGGGTTCGGAACGGCAACGGACGGGGTGATGCCAAGCGAGGCCCACGCCCGTTCCCACTCCTCGCGATAGGAGGCGTTGATCTCGTCGCGCGATTTCGCGGCGCCAAATTGGACGAACGCGCCGTCGAATGACGCGAGATGGACATGACGGCGGATTTCCTGGCTCTCCTTTTCGGGAATCTGCGGAAAGCAGAGGAACGAACCGTTCTTGCAGAAGTAGTCGATTCCCTCCTGCCGCGCCGATCGGTTGATGACCGTGCAGTCGCCGCCGAGTACGAACACGACGCCCTTCTCCGCCGAAACATCCATATCCAATGTGCCGCCCCCGCTGACGTAGACCACAGTCTCATCCGTGAAATGCAGCGGCGTGTCCAGGAGAACGCGCTGTCCGGAGTGCAGCATCACGCGAACGGGACCAGATGCCTTCACTTCCACGCCCGCCATCTGCGCAATCCTCCGCCGACGCGCGAGATCCATCGTCACCAGCTTCTCCCAGCTGACCATCCATGTCCCCAGGTGGCATGCGCGCCGCCGCTCCCGTTCGTCCAAGATCATCTCGACGGCCTTTCGACGATTACGGGAAGTCTTTGTCCGCGCGGATCGCCTCAAGGCGTCGACATTTTGCAGACGCCGCGCAAGATCGGGATCGGTCGCGTCGTTCCCGACGTCCGTCCACATGGCATTCCCGCGGCAGAAGTTGCGTATCAGCATCCCGAGGGCGTAGATATCCGTCGCCGGCAGAAAGGCGCTCCGCTCCGCCTCGAGCTGTTCGGGTGCGCAATAGCCCGCCGTTCCCGTCGCCAGGCGACGTCCCTCCGAATCGAGCGTCAGCGACTTCTCCCGCGGCAGAATGCGGCCTTGCTCGATTCGATGCGCCTGACCGAAATCGATCAGCACGAGCTTGCCGTTGGACCGACGGCGCATCAGGTTCGTCGGCTTCAGATCCTGATGGATGTATCCCTTCGCGTGCAGCGCTGCTACCGCATCAAGCGTCTCGAAGAAGAAATCATGGAATAGGCCTTCGTCATCGGGGATCTCAACGTCATTCAGGATTTCCGTCACGAGGTAGGACCGTCCCTTGTATTCCCCGCCGCCATAATATCGCGGGAACGGGCACTCTTCAGCGTCGCCGTCCTTGTCCGGCAGGACCTCCCCAAGCAGACGGGCCTCGTGCTCGAACCGCGCCTTCAGGTCGGCATCGTCGCTCCGGCAGGCGATCTTGACCGCGACGGGTTCATGGGTCGCCCGATTCACCCCTTCCCAGACATCCGACGTCGCGCCGTTCGCGAGAAGGCGCACGAGCTCGACCTCGCCGACGACCTTTCCCGAAAGGCCGGCATCGCCGGCGGAGGGAATGTAGAAGCCGCCCTTTGCGATCTGCGCGAGGACGCCACCCGACAAGTCGCCCATCACCGGACCTCCCGCGCGTCGAGAAACGCCTTGTAGTACTTCTGGAGACGTTCCTCCATGCGCTGGCGATGCTTGTAGACGGACGCGGGCGAAACCTTGAACCGCGCCGCGATGGCCTCGAACGCGCCGTCTCCATGCCGTCCGTTCTGCGCATGTTCGAGCAGGAGCTCGTAGATCTCCTTCGTCTGCCGTTCGATGCGCGGATCCGCCATCACGGCCTCGATGGCGTACTGCGCGGCCAGTCGTTTGATGTGCAAGTCATTTTCCGTCTCATCCTGCCCATCACCTTGGATTTCGCCACGTTCGAACGCCTCAAAGTCTGCCTCCCACGTCTGCAGCGTCTCTTCATCTCCCGCCCACTCACGCACACGATCCTCGTCGAACTCGTCATAACCCTCGTAACGATTGTCTGCGGCCTCCGTTGGATCATCCACCGCGCCCCATCCACCCTCGAACTTCTGGTTGTCGACGAACACGAGTCGATCGGCCTTCCGCGCGTTGTAGAGACTACGTGCCACGTTCTTCAGCACCGACAGGAGATAATTCCGGAATCTTTTCCCCTTTTCGAGTTCGAAGATCCGCCATTTGAGTCCGTGCCGGACCTTCTTCGCCAGCTGATCCGCGGTGAAGTCCACGTCGAACTGCGGGAAGTCCGGCAGGATGATGTTCTTCAGCTGCCAGAACGTCTGTTCGACGGCCTCGTCCGGATCGACTCCATCCGGAATGAACGCGCGCCGTCCCGTCGCCGCGTCCACCTTGCACGCCGCATAGTGCAGATAGTCGTAGTACTGGTTCACGAACTCTTCCCAGCGTCCGCTGTTCTTGTCGTTCTTCAATGCCAGAATGAGGCTCTCTCGTGTATTCGCAACCATAGACATAACCTTTAGACTGCAACATTATAACAAAAAAAACACAACTCTAAGTCCATGGCAAAAACAAGAATCACAGAGTTATAACTCCATGATTTTAGGACGTGGCCGCATTCCGCGCGTGACTGGAAACCTGTTCTCTGCTCAACTATCTGATTTAGGCC
>JAEDMN010000160.1 GCA_016302985.1 Kiritimatiellia bacterium
ATTCAATAGTACAATAATACAATTCCACAATGGTACAATTCCACAATGGCACAATCCCACAATGGTACAATCCCACAATGGTACAATGTTACAATGAAAGAAAGCGGATGCGCGTCCTTCATCTAGTTCCAGGACTGTCCTCTCCCGCGAACGGCATCGCCGTCGCGGCGCGGCTGATCGCGTCCGCGCAGGGTGCGGACCTGGCGGACTGCCGGGACGCGAAAGATTGCAATCTTTCCGCGTACGGCGAGGTCTGGGTGCACTCGATGTGGACGCCGCAGGTGTGGCGCGCGTGCCGCGCGGTGCTGAAGGCCGGGAAGCCGCTCGTGCGCATGACGCACGGCTGCCTCGACCCGGTGCGCGTGCGGTTCCGTGGCTGGAAGAAGGCGCTCGTGGCGCCAGTGGAGCGCGCGCTGTTCCGGCGGACCGCGCGCGTCGCGGTGACGGGGGAATGGGAGCGGGCCTGGTGCCTGCAGTGGGGCGTGAAGGGGCCGTTCGAGGTCGTGGATCTGAAGCTGTTCTTCAAGCTGCCGGTCGGGGACGGCGGCGCGACGGGACGTCGCGCCCGACCGGAGGACGCCGCGCGCGCGCCGGAGGCCGGCGCGCAACCCAAGGTGGCGGACCGGCCGCTGCACCTGCTGTATCTGGGGCGACGGCATCCGCTGAAGGGGCTTGACGTGCTGGAGGCGGCGGTGGCGTCGCTGCGCACAGGGGACCGGTGCGCCCCCGGGCATTCAGGGGCGGTCGAGCTCCGCGTCGTCTCCAACGCGTTCGGCGAGGAGAAGGAGCGGGTGTGGGACTGGTGCGACGTGCTCGTGCTGCCGACGCTGAGCGAGAACTTCGGCCTCGTGGTCGCGGAGGCGCTGGCGCGCGGGAAGCGCGTCGTGACGACGGACGGCGCGCCGGCGTGGGAAGGGCAGGCGGGCGTCGTCTACCTGAAGGGCTACCGCGACGGAACGTCCGCGCGCCGCGTCGAGCTGCTCGCGGACGCCCTGGCGCGGCTGGCGAATCCGTGAAAGGATGCGATACGGCGTGCATGAGGTTCCTGGGGATTGAGAAAACGGCCGGCGGCGCGCTGGTGGTCGCCCTGCTCGCGGCGGGCGCGCTGTGGGGCGTGCAGCTGGCGGCGCGTCCGCAGGGCGCCGCCGCACGCGCGTTCTTCGAGCAGGGGCGGGACCGCTTCGGCGATTTCCGCATGCCGCGCGTCTGCGCGGAATGGGGCTACGCGAACGACCGGCAGCCCCGGCGCGACTCCTGCTACCCGGCGCTGGGCTCGCTGCTCGTGAAGCCGTTTCCGTTCAAGTCGGGCGCCTGGTTCGCGGGCCTGGGCGCGCTGCTGTGGGCGGCCGCGTTCCTGGCGCTGGCGGACGGGCGCAAGGGCCTGCTTCCGCTTGCCGCGTGCCTCGTCTCCGCGCCGATGGTGTTCGCCCTCGAGCGCGGCAACCCCATCATCCACGCGGCGGCCGCGAGCCTGCTGTTCGTCGCCTGGCACGACGCGGAGGCCCGTTGGAAACGCGGTGTGGCGTACGTGGCGCTCGCCGTGGCGGCGGCGCTGAAGATCGTTCCGGCCGTCCTGGGCGTGCTGGTGCTCGGACGCGCGCGTCGGCTGGATGGCGGGACGGGGAGTTGGTGGCGGACGTGCCGGGGGGACGGAGGCGTGCTCGCGGCGCTGGGCGCGCTGCTCTTCTTCGTCCCGTTCGTCTGGTGCGGCGGGTGCGAGGGATTCGCCCAGTGGCTGCGCAACGCCGCCGAGAATGCGTCCGCCTATGTCCATTCCGGCGCGTGGGGCGCGGTGGCGATCGGACGCACGGCGCGGTCCGTGATGCTGCAGGTGGACGTGACGCAGCCGTGGCCGGGCCTGGGGCTCGAGCGGCTGGTGAACGCGGCGCTGGGGCTCGGGTGCCTGGCCGTGGCGGTCCGGGGACTGTGGACGGGACGGTCCGCCGGGACGGCGGACCCTACCAGCGGTCGAAACGGGATGGCGGACCCTACCAGCGGTCGAAACGGGATGGCGGACCCTGCCGGCGGTCGGAACGGGACGGCGGACCGGGGCGACGTGCTGATGCTCGTGACCGCGGCGCTGCTGCTCGTGCCGGGGAACATGCATTTCTATTCCGGCGTCTATCTGCTGCCGGTGTTCGCGTTGCGGCTGCGCGAGGGGATGGGCTGGGGCGAGGCGGCGTGCTGGTTCGCGCTGCTGTGTCCGCTGCAGGTGCCGCTGGGCGCGGGCAGCCTGAACCGTCCGCTCGCCAACCTGGCGTTCATGGCGCTGCTGGGCGGGACGCTCGTGCGGACCTTCCGGGCGGACTTCAAAGAGGAGGTGCGCGGATGACGCGTGAAGGTCGGATCGAACTGGGCGTGTTCGCCCTCGTGTGGGTGGCGCTGACCGCCTATGGCGTGTGGGTGCGGCAGCAGATTCCGCTCGATGCGCTCGGGGCGGTGCATGGCTGGGACTACAACGGCCTGGGGCGCCTGCTCTCCGACCACCGCAGCCTCTCCTACATCCGCTTCCGCCATCCGCTCTGGGGGTTCTTCCTGGCGCCGATCCCGCTGCTGCTCGAACGCGTGGCGCAGCTCGACTACATGCTGTTCTGGGGGTGCCTCGCGTTCGTCTTCTCCGGTTTCGTGACGGCGGGGATCTGGCTGGTGTACCGCGTCTGCGCGTCGCTCGACGGCGTTGGACGCGTGCGCGCCGCGTTGTGCACGGCGGGGTTCGCGTGCTTCGCCTATGTCCGCTACATGGCGACGGGACCGGAGAGCTATCCGCTGTCGATGCCGCTTGCCGTGGGGACGCTGCTGTGGGTGCTGCGGACCGAACGGCGTCCCGTCGACCTCCGTCTGGACACGGCGGTCTGGGGGGCGCTCTTCTTCTTCGCGGGCGGGACGACGCTCACGCAGGGCGTCAAGGTCGTGCTCGCGTATCTCGTCTCGCATCGTCTCTCCCGGCGCGTCTGGGGGTGGCTTGTGGGCGGTGGCGCCGCGCTGCTGGCCGCGGGCGCGCTGTTCTACGTGGTGAAGCTCGTGGTGCTGGGAGACGGGACGCGCACGGTCGGCGCGGCGTTCCGCGAGCTGTGGGCCGTCGTGCCGCAGGGGATCGGCTGGGGCGAGCGGCTGCGGATGCTGGAGATGTTCTTCTGCGAGCCGATCGTGCCGCACGGCGTGCCGTTCACCGTGTCGAAGATCGTGCAGGGCTACGCGTCCGCCGGACCCTATGTCGTCTGCGGCGCAGTCTATGCGCTGGCCGCCTTCGGAGCCTGGCGTCTGCGGCGGACGCGCCTGCTGCGCGTGCTGGCCGCGATGTTCGCCGTCGACGCGCTGATCCATCTCGCGTTCTTCTGGGGCATGGAGGAGGCGCAGATCTTCTGTCCCCACTGGTTCTATGCGCTGCCGATCCTCTGGGCCGGCGCGGTGGGGCGGCGGACCCGTCTCTGCTATAATGGCGCATCCGCATGAGAGTCTGGATCGTCAATCCCTTCGACAACCTGCCGCTGGAGGGCACGCGCCCGCAGCGGTACTGGCTGATGGCGCGGGCGTTCGCCCGCGCGGGGCACGACGTCGTCCTGTGGACGAGCGACTTCTCGCACGCGCGCAAGGCGAAGCGGGCGCTGGACGCTGAACGTTGCGTGTCGCGTCCGGATGGTTCCTTCCTCTGCGGGGGCTTCCGTCTGGTGCTCGTGCCGACGCCGGGCTACCCGCGGAACATCTGCCTGCGGCGCATCTGGTCGCACCGCGCGTTCGCGCGGCGGTGGCGCGCGAGGGCCGAGGCCGAAGCGGCGCCGGACGTACTGGTCGTTTCGCTGCCGCCGCTCGCGCTGGGCGCGCAGGCGCACGCGTACGCCGCGGCGCATCCGGGCGTGCGGTTCGTCGCCGACGTGCAGGACGCCTGGCCGGAGACGTTCGAGCAGGTGGCGCCCCGCTGGACGCTCGCGCCGCTGCGGCGCGTGGCGGGACGGATCTACCGCGGCGCGGATGCCATCAGCGGCGTCGCCGAACGGTACGTCGAGTTGGCGCGGAGCTATGGCGCCACCGCGCCGATGGCCGTGTTTCCGCTGGGGATTGAAATGCCGGCTCGTTTCATGCGCACCGGGGACCGGCGCGCCCCCGAGACGGAGGAACTGCGCGCCGGATGCCGGCGCGCAACCCAGGTGCGTGGAGCCGACGGGCGGACGGTCCGGCTGGTGTATGCGGGGATGATGGGGACGTCGTACGACCTCGGGACGCTGGTCGACGTCGTGAAGGGGGACGGGGCGCTGTCGCTGGACCTTGCGGGGGCGGGGCCGGGCGAGGCGCGGCTGCGGGCGCGGGCGGGGGACTGTCCCCGCATCCGCTTCCGCGGGTATCTCGGCGAGACGGCGCTGCGGGACTTTCTTTCGGACGGCGACGCGGGGGTGGTTCCGACCTACGACGCCTCGTGCGTGGGGGTTCCCGGGAAGCTCGCGGACTACCTGGCGGCGGGACTGCCGGTGCTGAACGCGCTGCACGGCGAGACGGAGCGCCTGCTGGCGGAACACGGGGCGGGTTTCACCTACCGGGCCGGGGACGCGGATTCCCTGCGGGACGCCGTGGCGCGGCTGCGCGCCGCCGACCGGACCGCGCTGCGCGCCGGCGCCGCGCGCCTCGCGGCGCGCTTCGACGCGGACCGCGTCTACGGCGGGTACGTGGAATGGATCGTCGCGCGCGCCGTGACGGGGCATTGACAGACATCGCGGGATGCGATATGATATCGGGGTCCGATACCATATCAGAGGTGAAGCATGTCCACGAATCCCGTCCATCCCGGCCAGGTTCTGCTCGAGGAGTTCCTGAAGCCCCGCGGCCTGTCGCAGTACCGTCTCGCGAAGGAGATCCAGGTGCCGCTGCGGCGCATCAACGAGATCGTGCTGGGGCGGCGGGGCGTGTCCGCCGACACCGCGGTGCGGCTGGCGGACTACTTCGGGACCGGGCCGGACTTCTGGCTGAACCTGCAGGGCCGGTACGAGATGGGGCGCGCAGGCGCGGACCTGTCCGCGAAGGGCGGGCGGGCCGTGTCGCCGTCCGCTCCGGCCGGCCGCCGCGGCGCGGCGGCCTTCGACGTGATCGTCGTGACGGCGGCGAACGAGGCGCAGGCCGAGGGCTACCGGGCGCAGCTCGCGTGGCGGCGGGCACACGGCTTCTTCGCCGAGGGGACGGAGGTGCTGGTCGTCTCCGATCCGGGCGGGCGGCGGGTCGGTTCGCTGGGCGCCACGCTGAACGTCTTCCGGGTCCTGGCCAGGGCCAAGGCCGACCCGTTCGCGAACCGCCGCATCCTCATCTGCCATTCGGGCGGGGACAGCCGTCGCACGCCGGCCTACGCGGCGATGGGCAAGGCGTTCACGCCGCTGCCGTGCACGACGGCGGACGGGCGCCCGCTGGCGCTCTTCGACCTGATCGTCCGGAGCGCGTCCGCGCTGCCGGAGCGGGCCGGCGGACAGGTCCTCGTGCTGGCCGGCGACGTGCTGCTGACCTTCGACGCGAAGGACGTCGACTTCTCCCGTCCCGGCCTCACGGGCGTCGCCTGGTTCGACACGATGGCCCGCGGTTCGCGGCACGGGGTCTACGTGTTCGACGGGGCGGTGAAGCCCGGCTACGCGCTCTGCCGTCCTGTGACGGGCTTCCTGCAGAAGCCGTCCGCCGCGGAGGCGACCGCCGCGGGCGCGGTGGACGTGCATGGGCGCGTCGCCGTCGACACGGGCATCCTGTCCCTCGATCCGGAGCTCGCCCGCGCGATGTCCGCCTTCGCCGAGAAGGAGGCGAAGTGGCTGGAGTCGGCGCCGTGCCTCGACATCTACGAGCAGTTCACCCTCGCGCTGCTGGGCCGCGGCGAGCCCCGGCGCGCCGGGGTCTTCGCGGGGACGCCGTTCCACGTGAACGTGGTGCCGTTCTGCGACTTCTTCCACATGGGCTCGAGCCGCGAGCTGCTGGCGGGCCTCACCGAGCCGTCCCGCACCGCGACCGCGCAGGGCTTCGCGAACGGGGCGCTGGCGCAGGGCGGGGCGACGGCCGCGACCTGGCGCTTCAACGCCGTCCTGGAGCAGCCGGTGAAGGGGCGCGGCGGCGTGGTCGAGGGCTGCTGGCTGAAGGCGCCCGCGACGCTGGGCGGGCGCTGCGTCCTGACGGGCGTGCCGGCCGAATGCACCGTGCCGGTCAACCTGCCGAAGGAGACGGGGCTCGTGTGCCTGCCGGTGGGCGCGCGCGACTGGACGGCCGTCGCCTACGGGCTGGACGACAATTTCAAGACGGACGGGAAGTGGGACGCGAAGCTCTGGAAGGTGGGCGCGGTCGACGACGTCGTCCGCCACGCGCTCGACGTGCTGGCGGGGCGCGCGGGGGCGAAGTCCTCGCAGGCCGCGCTGGGCGCGCTGATTCCGCAGGTGAATCATGCGCGCCTGCTGGCGGCCCGGACGGCGGTCCTGCGCGAGGTGAACCGCATCCGCGTGGCGGAGGCGGTCTCGCGCGGCTACCAGGCGCCGACGGAGCCCCGCGCCGCCGCGATTCTCCGGGACCAGGTCGTGTGGGTGACCTCGCCGGTGCGGATCGACCTGGCGGGCGGCTGGAGCGACACGCCGCCGATCTGCCTCGAGCAGGGCGGGGCGGTCGTCAACGCGGCGGTGACGCTGAACGGGCAGTATCCCATCCAGGCGATGGCGAAGCTGTCGGACGACCTGCGCATCCGCGTGTCGTCCATTGACCTGGGCGACAGCCGCACGTTCACGACGGCGGAGGAGGTCCAGGACCATTCCGATCCGCACGACTGGTGCGCGATTCCGAAGGCGGCGCTGGTGCTGGCGGGGCTCGTCCCGTCCGAGAAGGGGGCGGCGCTGCGGCCCTGGCTCGAGAAGCTGGGCGGAGGCCTCGACCTGACGATCTTCTCCGCGCTGCCGAAGGGCAGCGGCATGGGCACGAGCTCGATCCTCGGCGTGGCCGTGCTGGCGTGCCTGGACCGCGTGATGGGCGTGCCCTACGATCCGGCGCGCCTGATCCGCCTGACGTCCATCCTCGAACAGCGGATGTGCACGGGCGGCGGCTGGCAGGACCAGATCGGCGGCCTGCTGCCGGGGATGAAGCTGATCGAGACCGCGCCCGGGTACGACCAGACGCCGACCTGCCATCCGCTGCCGTTCGCCGTCGGGGCGAAGCCGCCGCTCGCGGACCGCTGCCTGCTCTACTTCACGGGACAGAAGCGGATGGCCCGGAACATCCTCAACAACGTGGTCGACCGCTACGTCTCGCGCGCCGGCGACATCCTGTCGATCGTCGCGGGGCTGAAGGACGGCGCCCGGCGGATGGCGGCGGCGCTCGGGCGGGGGGACGAGGACGGGTTCGTCGCGTGCGTGAAGGGGTACTGGGAGCTGAAGAAGCGGATCGACCCGGGATCCACCAATCCCGCGATCGAGGCGCTGCTCGCGCGGGTGGAGAAGGAGACGCTGGCGGCGCTGCTGCCCGGCGCGGGCGGGGGCGGCTTCGTGTTCATGGTCGCGAAGAGCGCCGCGGCGGCGCGCCGCCTGCGCGCCGACCTCGAGGCGAATCCGCCGAACGCCGCGGCGCGGTTCTTCGACTTCGCGGTCGATTCCGCCGGACTGAAGGTGACGGTGCTCTAGAAGGAGGATCCCATGGCCGAGAAGAAACTATTGGAGCTGTCCTTCCCGAAGGGGAAGCGCATCGGGGTGTTCGCGATGCTCGTCGCGTGCTTCGCCCTGTGGGGTTTGCTGAACAACATGACCGACAACCTGGTGCCGGCCTTTCAGAAGATCTTCACGATGGACCAGTCGCGGGCCG
>JAEDMN010000008.1 GCA_016302985.1 Kiritimatiellia bacterium
GAATCTACGGGAATCGGAGCATCCCGCCACGGCGTCCCTTCACCCGATGTGCTATACTGCCACCATGACTGCATTTGAACGGGCGATACTGGGCGGACGCATTTTGGGCAGGGCGGCGGACCTGGCCGTCAGGCTGGCCTACTACGAGTGGGCGTACGGACGTCTGGCCGAGCCGGATTCTGACATCGGCATCCTCGGCGAGTTCATGGCCGGACTCTACATCGGCGGGCTCGACGCGCGCCGCCGCGAGAAGGCGCCGTACGACCTCGTGGCCGACGACGGCACGACCGTCGAGGTGAAGACGTCGTTCGGGAATGAGCTCGCGCCTTCCGGCAGGCGGCGCATTCTCCGCTGGCAGCTGAAGAACGAACGCGCCGCCCTCCGGGGCGAACGTCCCGTCGCCCGGACCTGGCTGTTCCTCCACGTGACGTTCCCCGACCAGGCGGGACGTCTCTTCGACGTCTTCGCGCCCGGGCACTGGCAGGTCTACGTCGTGCCGGGGGACGCGGTCCGCCGACAGAACCAGGGCTCGAACCTCTCCTCCACCACGCTGGAGAAGGCCGGCTACGCGCCGCACCCGATCACGGACCTGCCCCGGCTCGTCTGTCCCGCCCGGAAAGACACTTCGAAGATCAAACGCGAAAACACAAGCCAGGCGCTGCGCCTGCTGCGGCTCGAATTCTTCAGATGGGCCTACGGCGACCTGACGGAGGGCTTCAACGGCGGCCGCTTCGCCGAGTACCAGGTCCTGCGGGTCATCGGCGTCCGTCCGTTCCCGCCCCGCCGGACCAAAGGCCCCGTCGACCTGGTCTCCCGGCATGGACACGCCGTCGAGGTCAAGTACTCCCAGGCGTTCACCCGCACGGCGTCGGGCCTCTGGCGCTGCAACTTCATCATTCCCGTCCACCACGGGAAACGCGCCGTGGACCATTTCGCCTTCTGCCAGCTCGCGGAGCCCGGCCTCGACCCGGTCCCGCTCGCGAACTGGCGCTTCCGCTGGGTGCCGGCCGAGGTTCTCGAGGGCTATAGCCGCAAGGTCGCCAACACGGCCCTCGACGCCCGCGGATACAAGCCCATGACGGCCCTGGAATTCGCGCTTGCCGAGGCCCGCGGGGATTCCGGGGCCTAGCGCCCGAAGAAGGGCCCTACTTCAGGCCGGCGAGCGGAGCCCCCGTCCACTCGATGACCGCGGGGCGCGTCGCGAGGCCGCGGTTGTTCGGGTGCAGCATGTCCGTCTTCGCGTTGTGAAAGAAGAGCGCGTGCTCGGCCTTCAGCTTCTCGGCCTGCGCGAGCAGATGGCTCATCTGCTGGCCGTTGCAGAAGCCGACGCAGAACGCGCCGACTTCCCCGAACGGACTACTGGGCCTTCTGCGCCGGCAGCGCGCCCGTCACGTCGAGAATCCAGGCCGCATCGGCCCAGCAGGGATGCGACTTCTGCTTGAAGACCGCCTTGAGCATCGGCTGCTTGACCTCGTCGCCGCGGTTGAGAAAATCGTTGAAGACCAACTCCGTCAGTGCCTTGTCCAACGACGTGTCCATGAGGATGCCGAGCAGATAAAGCGAATTCTCGTCGGGAAGCAGGTTGAGGGCGTGGTGCAGCTCCTCCTCCCGCACCTTTTCGGGCAGGGCCTTGAACGCATTGACGAACGCGTCGATCTGCGCCATGGAGATATCTCCCTTCACCGGCTCCATGAGACTGTCCGTCAACGCCTCGAAGGCCTTCACGGCCTTTTCCGCCGGATCCGTTTCGGGTTCCTCTTCCGGAATCCCGGCCACCTCGTCCCCCTGTTCGGGGGCCTTCTGCTGCTGGATGGGTTCGGCCTTCCCGCGCGCCGTGCGGGAACGTTCCTGCGCCGCCCCCCTGCCGGAACGTGCCGGCTGGGCCTTGGCTGCAGCCGGTTCCGCCACATCGGACGGCACGCCACCGGACGGATTCAAACGAAGCGCCACGATGGCCACAACTGCAAACAGCACGACGGCGGCGGAAATCCAGGCTTGTTTCTTCTTCATGTCGCGTCCCTATTTCAATCCGCCATAGAACTCATCGTCGTCCGGCGAGTCGGGGTTCGCCTCTTTCCACTGCTTGATCTTCTCGATCATGTCTTCCGGGGTGCCCGTCGTCTCCATCTCGGTGACAAGCTCAAACGTCGACTGCAGCGCCTTCTGCGCGACCTCCGGACTCTCGGTCAAAATGGCGATCATCGTGTCGGCCTTGACGGAATCGCGCATGTTGTTGACGATCTCGGTATACATGAAGTCCAGTTCGTCGGGGTCGGAGACGATCTTGGACAACTGCAGCAGCGTCCTGCTGCGCTCATAGTCGCTCTGGTCCAGATCGGACAGGACTTCCTCAAGCGCCGACATGGCGCTCTCCGCGACCTCCTGTACACCGCATGCCAGATAGCATGCGATTTCCGGCGCGGCCTTCGTTCCGAACCAGCGCAAGGCCGAGATGGCCGCCTTGTGCAGCGCGGCCGGAATTTCATCCGGCCAAGCACGGGAACTCTGCATGTCCTGAACGATCTTCACCAGCGCGGGAAGGTCCTCACGGTCAAGCACGGACTGTATTTCTGCCAGAAGCGCACGCTGGACATCGGTCAGCAGCGCCTCCTCTTGCAACAGGTCGTCGATGACGGATTTCGCTTCGGACGCTTTTTTCCGCGCCCCTGCAACAGGCCTCATCCCCGCCAGACGCGGCTTGGCGCGCGCCTTTTTCTTCCGCTGAAATTCAGACGTTGCGGTCGCCCGGCGCGTGGCCGTCTCCTTTTTCGACGGAGTCGCCGATTCGTCCGCACCCCGAAAGAAAAAGAGGGAGACGAGGAGAAGCATCCCCAGACCTCCCAGGGCGACAGCGACTCCCCGCCTCATTTTCCCACGCTCCGGAATCCGACGCGCCAGCTTATTCCTTGGCTCCGCCGTAGGTCTCCTCGTCACACTCGTCGTCCGGATTCATGGCCATCCACTTCTCAATGTCGTCGATGGTGCCGATACCGTCGTCGAGGTAGCCACCAATCTCCTCGCGCATCACCTTCTGTGCCTGCGGCGTCCCGTTTTCGAGGATGAAGGCCACCGTCTCGGCACGACGCGAATTGCGCATCTCATTGAGATAGAACAGGTAGGTGCTGATCTGCTCGGAATCGGTGAGCGCCGTCATGAGCATCTTGATGATCTCGGAACGCTCCGCATCGCCCATGTCGGCATCCTGAAGCGTAAGCTCGAACTGGGAGCTAACAATCTCGGCGACCTCGGGATCGGGATCGGCCATGAGCCCCACCAGCTCCGGCGCGGCCTGCTTGCCGAACCACCCCAGCGCGGCGGCGGCGCTCTTGCGGAGCGCCACGGGGACGTTCCCGCCCAGTCCACCCTGCGAAGCCTTCGCGGTGAACTTGGAAAGGGCCTTGCGAAGCGCGCGGAAATCCTCGCGGTCAAGCGCGTCCTGAAGTTCGCGAAGCACCGACTTCTGGAGCTCCGTCAGCGAATCATCCGGATCGACGAACTCCTCCTGGAGACTCGGACGCGGCTGCTCGGACTTGACAATGCGAACGGCCTTCCCCTTCTCGAGGCGAATCTCGGTGACCTTCTTGACGGAACCGCTCTTCTTGAGCTTTCCAATGCGGACAACCTTCTTGGATGACATCGCGCCCGCCTCTTCCTGAACGCCGCCCTTGAAGCAATACCAAGCCAGCGCCGCACCCAGGAATGCGGAAACAACGACGACTGAAAGCGTCTTGATCGTCTTGATTGTTCTCCTCATCGTTTGAATATATGCCGTGCAAGGAGGCCGATGACAGGTCTGCAGATTTAAATTTTCCTTAATTCTCATAGACATCCCAGTCCATATTGAAGGAATCGCCCGCAAATTCGCCAAAAACATCATACCAACGCGACTTCCCGACAAAAACCAGGAAACGAACCCGCCAACCGTCCTCATAGAAGAGCGTGCTGCTGGCGGAGACGGCGTCGGAACCGCATCTTCCAGCGACCTTGACCGTGCCGGCAGACGAAACCGTCACCTTCAGACCATTCCGCTCGTAGGTTCCCGCCAAAGGGGCGAACGGCTCCTGCGCAACGGTCTTCCAGTCCGTACGCTGGGCCTTCAGGTCGAAGTCGCGGCCGTCGACGCGGCAGGTCCCCGTCATCTGCCAGGCGTTCCAGGGCGCCTGGGCGTCAAATGCCAGGGCGAGACCGTTGCCGGAGCGGTCCAGCAGCTCCGCGCATCCGCCCTCGTCCTGCGCGAAGGCGCTCCAGGCACTCGCCGAAAAGTTCGCGCCGCCGGAAACCGTGACCACTTTCGCGGAAAGCTTCCCGGATGCGGACGTCTTCAGCGTGATCGTGCCGGCCATGCGGCCAGCCCCATCACGGAGGAATCCGCCGAACGTGCCGACCGCCATGTCCGGGAGCGCCGCGACGCGCAGAGTCATGGTCGCGGTCTCGACGAGGCGGTCCTTGCCGCTTCCCGACGTCGCCGTCAGCGTGACCGTGTAGTCGCCGGCCTTCGTGGGCCTCCCGGAAATGGCTCCGGCCTTGTAGGACAGACCGGAAGGGAGACCCTTGACCGACAGCAGCCATCCTTCCGGCACCTCCGGGAGAGGCAACGACGGACCGGCCACCGTGCCCACCACGAGCGGATAGGCGTCCCAATCCGGATCAATTCCCTGGATGACGTCCGAAACGCGATTCGCGACGCGAATTTCCAGAGGGAACACGGGGCTCGCGGCCTTCGACTGGTTCCGCGCGGAAAGTGTCGCGGCGTAGATGCCGGAGACGGTCGCGGGGTTCCCGTCATAGACCAACCGTCCGGCCACGGCGTCGAGCGTGACGCCCTTCGGCAGATTGCGCGTCGTCAGGACGGGACGCGAACGCGAAGAGACAGTGAAGGCGTAATCGGACGGCTCTCCAGGTTCGAGCATCCAGATCTGGCGCTCTCCGGAAATTTCCACTACGGCGTCATCGGCCACGGGTAGGAAGTCGGCAAAGAGCTGGCAGACCTTCTCGTCCCCGAAATCCGCCGGGCGCAACGTGAAGGAGACGGACGCCGTGCGGTAGTCGGTCCGCTCATGCACGCCGAGCGCCTCAAAGGGAGTCCGTCCCCCGCGAAACCACCCCGTGAAGACGTGCTTCGAAGCCGCCCGGGCCGAAAGCCTGACGGTGGCTCCCGCAGCATAGACCTTGTCCGCTCCCGTGACAGTTCCCTGTCCCGGCGCCATGTTCTCCACGGACAGATAACGCGAGACCTGGTCGGCCACGACATAGGCGAACTGCGACTTCGCGGTCTTTCCGTTCTCGTAGGTCGTCGTGACGGTCAGGACGAAGCGGCCCGGTTTCTGGCACGTTCCCGAGAACATCACCCTCGCCCCGCCCTCGGCGACCTCCGTCCTCACCGCCAGGCCCGCGGGCTGCCCCGAGACGGCGACCTTTCTGACCGCGGCGGTGGTCCCCTGCTGCGGAGCGACCTGCAACGACAGCGAACCGTCCGGGTAGTGGCGACCGACCACCAGGCCGCTCAGGGGCGTGAAGTCGATTGCAGCGGCATTGCCCAGGTCCTTGGCGGACGGCAGGGTTCCGTCCGAACCGCGGACGGCCATGTCGAGCACGCGGACGAAGGTGTAGCCACCGGCATTGCGGGCCGAAACCGTGACGGCGTACACGCCCGCCTTTGTGGGCTTGCCCGACAGCAGGAACGTCCGGGCCGCGTACTTGACGCCGGGCGGCAGCCCCGTCACCGTCAAGGCGGGCAGGGATTCCGTCACGATCAGGTCGTGGACAAGCATCGCGGACGCCGTTCCCCCGATTTCCGCGCCGACCGTGAACTCCGCCGCGAATCCCCGTTCCGTGAGGTCCGGTTCGTGCAATTCAAGCGTGTCATCACGGATTTCCACGAAGGTCGCGGAAACCGTCCGGTCCTCCTCTCCCGTCGTCATCGGGAGCACGGGGTTTTTCAGCGCCAGGGCGTCCCCTTCCACGCCCTGCCAGCCTGCAAAGACCCAGCCCGCGGCGGGCTTTGCCGTCAAGGTGGCCTTCGAGCCCTGCTTGTAGTTTCCACCACCCTGCACCTTGTTTCCGGACGCCTCGGCATAGGGATCCATTTCAACGGACAGGCGCGGATAGGGCAGCACCGTGATGAAGGACGTCACCTTCACGGTCGAATAGCCGTATACGGTGCGCCCCGCAGCGGATGTCGAGACCGACGTCGCGACCTTCGCCGTGAACGTGAGCGTATAGTCGCCCGGGACCGTGGGCCGTCCCGTCACCGTGTTCGCCGCGGCGCCGGTGCGGGCGTTCGCCGTGCGGTTGAAGACCAGGCCGGCGGGCAGCCCGGAAACGGACAGCGTCTCGCCCAGGGAGAAGTCGACCGCATCCGAAAGGTCGATCGGCTCGATGTCGACACCCGGACGATGCGCGCCGTAGTCGTCCTCCACTGCGACACGGGGATCGTACCAGTTTTCAACGGTGATTCGGAACGAAGACGTGTCGGACGCGCGGGACTGGCTCACGGCCTTCGCGGTGACCGCGTAACGCCCCGGCCGGGGTTGTCGGACGGCCTGCTCGGCGTCATAGCAGAGAATGTACGTCTGCTCGTCGTCCGCATGCCGCAAGACGACGCCGGCGGGAAGCCCCGTGAACGTCAAAGACGGGAGGGACCGCGAATCCACAGTGAAATAGGCCTCCCAGTAGCCCTCGGGATTGAACACGAACTCTTCGCCATCCAACCCGTCGAATTCGACGGCGGTGTCTTCCGACTTCGGCACGAAGGCGGCGAACAATTCGACGAAAGAGAAGTCGGTTCCGCGCGAGAACGTCACCGTCGGCGTCCGATAGTCCGTCCCGTCTCGGAAATCGACCGGATTGCCATCCCCGTCAAACCAGCCGGCGAACACGGCACCGGACTTCGGCCGCGCAGAGACCGTGACGCGTGCGCCCAGCGACACCGCGCCGCCACCCGACACGGAGCCCAGCTCGTCTCCCTCCGTATTGAGGACAGACACCTTCAGATAGGTGGAGGGAACATCGACGACCAGGACCTCATGCTGGAGGGTCACCGTGGACACCTGTCCGTCGAAGTTCTCCGCGACCTTCACGGTGACGGGGAAGATGCCGGGCAGGGTCGGCACCCCGCGGATGCCGTAGTGATAGACGCCGTCGGAGTGCCAGATCTCGGCGGAAAGACCGGGAGGGAGGCCGGAAATGGAAATGATGCCGACCTTGTTCGAATAAATGCCGACCTCCGCCGTCCGCGACTCGATCTCCTCGCCGAGCGTACAGTTCTCCAGAGCCATGAAATCAACGGAATACTCGTCCAGGCTGGGCGATTCGACTTCGAACAGCAACGTCGCCGTCTCGTACCTTCCATCCGTGTAGCGGACGGTGGCCTTGATCGTCGAGACGCCAATGCGCGTGGGCGTGCCGTAGAGCAGGTTCCAGGAAGGCTTCCATTCCAGTCCGGGGGGAAGACCGGTCAGGGAGACCACCGTATTCGTGTCCCACTCGCCGTTGAGAGCAAAGAGATCCGTGAGTTCGGCATTGAAGTACTTACCGACGGGGACGGACGTGTCCATGCCCACGAGACGCGCCCCCTCCTGGTTCCAGACCCGGCACTTGAAGGTCTGCGTGTAGGTGAAACCGCACTGGTTGACGCCCGTCGCCTTGACGGTGAAGATGCCGGGGGTGCGCGGCCGGCCCGAAATCGTCAGGCTGCGTGCGTTATAGACCAGCCCGGCCGGAAGTCCCTGGAAAGACAGCTTCGGGAAGGAGGCCGATTCGATCTCGAGATGGACGGAGACCTCCTCGCCGAATTCGAACTCCGAAAGGCCGTCCGCGATGTCGAACTCGAGATAGTCCTCGGAGGGATCGACGAACAGGGCGCTCACAACGGCGTTCGTCGGCACCTCGACGACACCGGGCCGGGCCAACCGATAGTCCACAGGCCAGTCCGGCAGGAGGTCGTCGACGAGCCAGCCCGCAAAGACGGCGCCGGAGGAGGAGGTTGCCTGAAGAGACAAAGCGGCGGTCCCGTGAGGGGCCGCCTGCTGCGTCCATGTCACCGCGCCCATCCCCTCGGAAGCCAGATCCACTCCCACCGTCACAGCCCCCAGAGGGAGCTGCGAGGCCAGAAGGGCCGCACCGAGGAGCAGGCTGCGGAGACGCGCGGACATCATTCTTCGGACCAGTCCAGTCCGGCGTCCATCGCACGGACGTTGAACGGCAGAGAAGAGACCCAGTTGCGCTTGACCGGCAGCACCACCTTCGGCAGCAGGAGGAAGCCGGCCGTGACGATGTCGTCGTCAAGCAGGGAGCCCTTCGCACGGGACAGAAGCATGACGCCGTAGTGCTTCGCGCCGGAAATCTGGCGCTGGGTCTTGCCATCGTCGACCCACAGCGAAAGTCCGCCCGTGACCAGACCCGTCGCGCGGGCATAGTTGATCTGCACTTTGCACGGATTCACGCTGGCGGCGAAGTCGTTCTGCTTCGTCGCGGCGTCCTTCACGAGCTTGTACTTGTCCACCGTCACCTTGTTGCCGACGAGGTTGACCGGCAAATCGACCGCGAACGCGTCCACGCTGTAGGTATAGCCGGCAGGGAGGAGCTCCTCGGGCAGGTCCTCCGAAACCAGGGGCTGGACATAGAGCGCGGATTCAAGATAGCGCCGCTGCAGGTTGAGCACCGTGTCGTACCAGCCACCCGCGGGCACGAGATCCATGGCCAGGGGCTCGCCGTCATAGGTGCTGGTCACCGCGTCATCGCGCCAGATCAGCATGTCGTCCTCGCGCACGACCGGGACAAACGAGCCATCGGCGGACTCCTCGACGGCAAGCATCATCTCGCCGCCGAACACGTTCGACTTCTTGTTGGAGAAGAAGACCGGCACCTTGAGCGCGCAAGCGCCCATGTCGGCCAGGTCACCCTGGACAATGCCGAACGCGTTGTACGTGACGGCCGCGCCGTCGGCGAGTTTGCCCGCGATTGTCGCCTTTCCGGAGGCGGGGTCGAGCTTCATCGTCAGATAGCCCGTGCCCTGCGGCAGGCCGAACATCGTGTAGCCCGGGACCAGTGCGACCGTGTAGTAGCCCGCGTAGTCGCGAAGGGCGCCTGCATAGGCCACGACCTTCGCGTTGTCACGCGCGAGCGTGCTGGTGTACAGGATTTCCTCCTGCGCCCCCTTGCCGTTCGCATCCGGAACGGTGAGCGTCAGCACCGCCGTGCCGCCGGAGGCACCCACGCTCTCGGTGTTCAGCGAGGAACCGTCCACGATGGCGAGTTCAAGCGTGTTGGTGTAGGTCACGCCGGCAATCTTCTGGACGCCGCGGAGCGTGACGCCCAGGGTCTTGGAGGACTCGTCGCTCGCGATGGTCCCCTGGTCGAGGATCTCGTCGAACTGCTTCGCGCGGAACGAATAGGTCTTGCCCGCGACCACCGCCTTCGCGGAGATGGAGCCGCTGCTCGCGACCGTCACGGAAAGCGTGCCCAGACGCGCGGTGGCGTTCGTCACCGCCTCGTCCTCGTCGCGGAGCAGTCCCGCGAACGTCCCGACCGCCAGGTCGGCGGAAACCTTGCCGGACGTGCCCTCGCCGTCACCCAGGTCAGCGACCAGGACCGCCGCCTTCGAAACCGGCGTCGCCTTGCGCGTCACCGAAAGCGCCGCGCCGACCTTCGGCTTGATCTTGTCGACCGTGAGGGCCGTGATCTTCACGGTGAATGTCTTGTCCGCGGTCGGAACGGACGGCATCTCCACTGCGAACGGCTTCGGCGCCGTCTCGCCCGGGCCCCACGTCAACGTTTCCTTCTTCTCGACGAAGTCCTTGCCCGCGACGCCGGACCCCTTCACCGTCTGAACCGTCACGCTCACCTCGCCATCCGAGCCCAGCGCGCGCTCCAGCCAGAACGTGGCGGAGGTGACCTCGGCCGGGAAGACGACCACCGGCTTCTTCTCGGAAAGCGTCCGTCCCGCCGTGTCACCGCAAGCGGACCAGCGAATGGTCCCCGGCACCGGCTTCGTGTCCTCGGTCAGCGTCACCGTCGCGACATCGGCCGGCGCAAACGTGGCCGGGTACTCGCCCTCGGCAAGTTCCGACTCGGGCATCGGCTCAAGCTGGACGCGGAACGTCTTGTCGCCCTCGTAGACGGGACGGAGGTCCGGAATCAGCTTGATCACGAGTTTCTTGGCGGCATTCACGCCGTTGTCCCACTCGAGGACGCCGCTCTGCGGATAGTAGTCCTCGCCCGGCTTCGCCGTGTCGGCGACGGTGCGGTAGCGCACGCGCACCTTGCCCTCTCGGCCGGTGCGGGAGATGTTCAGCGTCACGGACTCCGCGCTCTCCTTCGCCTTGACGGCGGTGCTCGCGAGCTTGACGGATCCCACGTTGGCCTGGAGACCCTCCAGCGTATAGGAGGCATCGGCCTTGTCCGCATGCTGGACAGCCAGGATGTAGTTGCCCGCGTCCAGCGCCAGGCGCTTGACTTCCGTGCCGTTCTCGAACACGACCTTGCCCGTCGCGGCGTTGGAGATCGAGATCGTCGCCGCCCCGACCAGGTCGGCGAGCGCGAAGTCATAGTAGATGCCGCTCTTCGCCGCGAAGGAGAAGTAGTCGACGGGATCCTCGGCCCAGAGCGTGCGCGGCGCGCCCTTCACCTTGTTGGACAGCTTGAGCGCCGTCGGGGTCTTCGGCGAGTCGTCCTTGGGGTCGAAGGTGTCGGAATAGACACCCGTCACTTCGGTCACGACGCCCGTGACGACGTTGACCGTCTGCTGCGCGGGCTGCGAAAATCCCGTCACCTTGGCGAACTTAACCGTCTGCGACCCCGCGGGGACGAGAATCGAAATCATGTCGCCGTACTTGGTCGTTTCGCTTCCAATGGACCAGGTGGCCGCCGGGGCGCCCTTCGTGTGCACGCACAGCGTGCCCAGGTTGACGCCCGTCTGGTAGGCCATCGCATACAGGTTGAATTCGGGATACGGAAGGGACTTGCCCTCGGCGACCGAAACGCGGACGTAGTGCGTCGCGCTCGTCTTCGCCGTGAACTCAAGGGGGGCTTCCGCGTTGTAGTCGACACCTCCCGTGAAGGCGACCTTGGCCTCGGACGTTCCGCTGCGCGTGAACACCTCGGTCTTCAAGGTCAGGTCGGTCACGTTCTCCGTTCCGATGTCGGAAGACAGGCGGTAGGTGACGCCCTTGCGCCCGCCGATGGCGAACGTGCGCGTCCAGACCGTTTCGTCAAGGCCCTCGCTTGTGACGACGGCACCGACCTTTTCAAGCACGTCGTACTCCGACGCCGGATTCGGCGAGATGGCCGTCTCCGTGCCCTTCTCACCCGTGATCTTGCTGCAGACCAGCGCAATCGAAGTCTCCGAGCCCTCCTGGCCAAAGGCCAGCCCCGTCTCGCAGACGCCGACGTAGAACGTGCCCGCGGCCGTCGCCTCGTAGCCGATCTGGACATCCAGCGCCTCGTTGCCGATCGTGTCGTTCGTGGCCAGGACCGCGCCCGAGCTGTTGTAGAGGTACATGCGGCAGGTCGTGCTCGCGCCCTCGGTGGCGAACACGTAGCGGTCGCCCTTGGCCATGGTGAACTTGAAGAGGCCGCTGTCGACGATCTCGTCGTAGTAGTCGGTCCCCTTGCAAAGAGGCCCGAGTTCGAACTCCACGCGATCGCCGTCCGCGATCGGCTCGCTCGCGTGGGCGGAGATGGCGCGGCTCGGCAGCTGCTGCACCGACAGGGTGAACTGCGGCTTGTCGGCTTCGACCTCGACCATGTACGAACCCGAGACCTGGGGCTTCAGGAAGTAGCTGGACGTGTTGGGATCCGACTCGTACTGGGGATCCTCGGCCCACTCGTCGTCCTGCAGCGCCTCGCCGTCGCGCGTGACCGTGAAGCGGACCGGGTCACCGACGGAACGGAACTTGTAGAGGCGGCCGGTCGTCAGCTTCGTCAGGAAGAAGTAGCTGCCCTCCTCCGTCAGCGTGCGCGTGACCGAGCCCGCCTTCGTCGAGAGCGTGAGGGGTTCCGGGTTCTCCTGGAGACCATACGGCACGAACTGCCGCGTGCCCTCCACGAGGTTGACCGTGAACTGCGTCCCGACCGCATCGCCCTCGACGACGATGTAGTACCGCCACGAGGCGGGATCTTCGTAATCCCAGTCCTCGGCATAGAGCCAGGTGACCTGGATGCCCTGGCTCTCGTACACCTCGCTATCATTGAATCCCGCGACCGGTTCGTAGATCTCGCGATCGTACTCCGCTTCCGTCGCGGAGCGCGCGATGCCGTTGACCATGAGATCCGTCGCATTCGCGCCGGACAGCCACAGCGTGTACGACTTGCCCCGGGTCAGCGTCGCGGCGAAATAGTAGACGGCATTGCCCGTGCCTTCGCCCATCTCCGCGTCCCACTCCTCGACGAGACGGCCCGTCTTGGTGGCCCCGACGGAAAGCGCCGTGGCCTTCTGCTCGCACGAACCCGCCGCAGCCGCGGCCTCCGCGCCCACGGCCATGAACGCGGCGGCCAGAACTACCAGAAACTTCTTCATATCGCAATCCTCCTACTGCAGCCTTCAGTCACCGACGACATGTTCCAGGTCCACGGGAACCGACATCTTCACGTTCTTGCCATCGACCTTCTGCGTCCAATAGAACGTGCCCGAGCCGAACGGACGCTCGACAAGCGTCTCGTCCATGCCGCACTCGCCGCAGATCGTCCAGCCCGGCATCAGCACGCCGTACCAGGTGCCGCTGACGACGCTACCGTCCGTCTGCTGCATCTTCGCCGCGCCCGAGATGACGCCCGTGCCCTTCGCGAAGTTGAGCGTAAGCCTGTCGATCAGCACGTTGGAGACAACGAACTTCGTCACCTCGGCCGTCGCGTCGGCGACCTTCTGGCCATTGACCTTGACCTCGAACGCGTAGCTGCCCTCATACGTCTCGTAGGTGTTGCAGATTTCCTGGGGCGTACGGTTCTTGGTATAGTAGCCCCCGAAGATCTCGACCTCGTTCAGATAGGCGTACGCCGCCTCGGCGTGGCGGTTGACCGCCTTGTAGTCCCGCGTGGACCTGATGACCTGCAGCGTGTCCTCCACGTCGCAGGTGCTGGCCGCGTCCGGGCAGATGCGGACCATCGCCGAGAGCAGATCCTTCGCCGTGCGGTTGAACAGCGGCGTGACCATGGCGCCCTTGTCCGCGGGAACGAGGCTCAGCGTGCCGCTGAAGGCCGTCCCGTTCGCGTGGCGGCCGGCATACTTCGCCGTGCCGTTCTTCAACGCCGACTTGCTCGTCATCGTCAGCATCAGGTAGCCCGTGCCCGTGTTCGGGGTCTTGGAATCCCCGGCCTTGACGACTGGGACCGTCAACGTGTAGTAGCCCTTGAACGCCGCGTACATGTCGTCGCCCTTCTCTCGGACCGGAGCCGTGCCCGACAGGACCTCGGCCTCCCCGGCCAGCTCGTTGTCCACGCCCGCGAGCTCGGCGGAGACGGTGCCGTCGGCCGCAAGACAGAGGTTAAGCGAACGGCCCTTCGCGCCGTTCAGGACGGCCGAACACGTGCCATCGGCCGAGATCTCCTGCCAGCTTCCGCTAAAGGAGACTTTGGAAGAAGAGTCGCCGCGGTACTTCGCGGAGATCTTGTTGCGGGACGTCACCGCAACCGTCAGCTCACCCACGAGATGCGTGCCTTCGGTCAGAGGGATGACCGCATCGAAGGCCTTGCCGACAAACTCGTTCACAGGCGTCTCGGCACCTTCCACGGGTTCGGCGGGCGAGAAGACGGTGAAATTGAACGTCGTCTCGATGCCCTGCACCGCGCCCTGCTTGAGGATGTACGTCGCGGAGAACGTACCGACCTTCGTCGGCGTGCCGCTCACGAGAACACTCCCGGTGGTCCGGTCATAGCGCAGCGTCACGCCGGTCGGCAGCGCGCCGGCCTTGCGGACCAGCGAGACGGACTTCGCATAGTCGACGTTGAACACCGGCGTCGTCTGGGCCGTGGCGAAGAAGACCGGCAGCGTGTAGTTGTACTGGAGCGAGTCAAAGCACGGCTTGTCCGTGTCGGAGACCGTGATCGTCATCTTATCCGTCAGGATCTTGCCCAGATAGCCCTCCGCGACGAGCTGGATCTCGAATTTCTCCTGCTCCTCGAAGGCGTGGTCGTCATTGAGCGTGAACTCGATCGTCTTCTCGCCCATCTCGCCGTCGTCCCACATGAGGACCGTGTCCTTCCAGACATAGCGCCCCGGCACCCGGTCGTCACCCGAGATCTTCTTCACGTCCACCGTGATGCTGCCGGAACCGCCTTCGGCGCGGACGACGGACACGACGCCCGTACCGCCGAATTCGAAGACCTTCATCGTCGCGGCCTTGAAGCCGAGCGTGCCCGGCTTCCAGCGGCAGTAGGTCACCGTGCCGTCGGCGTACAGCACCGGCAGCGTGATGTCGCCGCCCCGCGTCGACCGGTAGTAGGGCCCGCGGCCTTCGGCGTCAAGCGCCTCGAGGCCCGTGGCTTCAAGCTGCGCGAAGTCAAGCCCCTCGATCTTGTAGTCCTCGCCCGGCAGAAGCCGCATCACGACGGTCTTGCCAATCGCGTCGTCCGAGGCCGACGTGTAGTCGGGAATGAGGATCTTGGAGGTCGCAAGCGTCCACGCCACGAGGGAGGAGCCGGCCTTGTCGAACTCGAAGCCGTTCTTGCTGTCGCCCTCGATCTTGACGAAGTACTCGCCCTTCACGAGGTTGGGCACCACGACCGAGAGGCCCTGCTCGTCCAGCGTCCCCGTCTTCGACGCCAGCACCGTGGCGTTCGTCGAGAGGATGCTCAGGGTCACGTTCGCAGTCCCTGCCTCGGGGCCCTTCAGCGAGAAGATCGCATCGCCCGACGCCGTCGCGACGACCTTCACGATGTCGCAGCGGTCGACCGAGGAGACTTCGCCGTCGGCGCCCCGGCCCAGACGAATCCAGTCCGACGTCGTCGAGATGTCGCCGTTCGCCTCCTCGTGGTCCTCGACGGCGAGGAGTTCGTCGAGGCGCGTCAGGTACTCGTCCTTGAAGGAGGTCGGTCCTCTGATGGCGAAGTCGGTGATCCGGCCCGCGACCTTTCCATCGGAGCCCAGCTTCAGGAAGGTCGGCGTGCCGACGCGGATCGAAGTCGGCAGACGCCAATCCTCCCACGCGTATTTGCGGTTGCGCTCGTAGACGGCCTTCGCGGCATCGGCGGAGACGCCCTTGCGGAAAAGATATTCGGACCCGCTCGCGCCGTTCGTCGCAATCGGATTCAGCAGCGTCGGGCAGTCGTAGCCACGGCGCGGCAGGTCGATCTGGACCAGGACAACCTTCTTCGAGACGGCCCATTTCTTGAAACCGTCCTTCGAGAAGAAGTTGGCCTCGGCCTTCGTGCAGTCGCCGCACCAGAGGGAGCCATCCGTCACGAAGAGGACCTGTCCACCCTCTGCGGCGGCCTTCGCCTGCGCGACGTCGACGTCCATCGTCCATTCGCCCCACTGGAGCTCGTCCGCCGTCTTCTCACCGACGAAGTACGGGTTCGCCGAGCTGTTCGGCTTGTCCTGGGCCAGCATCTCGATCGCCAAGGTTCCGCTCGTCACCGGACCATCCATCAACCTGAGCGAGACGGGACCTTCGGCCAGGTCGGAGAAGTCGAGTTCGACGGTCTGCTCCGTCGTATCCTTCCAGTCAATCTTGACGATTTTGTTCGTCACGGCGCCCGCGGGCAGGGCCTTGTAGGAATAGACAAGCTCCTGAGTGAAGGGATCGGTGAGCGTGCGCGTCAGCACCACGGCGCCCGACTTCGTGCCCATCACCGCGGAGAGCGCGGAGGCATTGAATGCACCGCCCAGATAAGGCGCCTCGACAAAGGAGACCGTGGCGGAAGACATCGAACCGCCCTCGCCATCCAGCAGGTCGATCACCGCCGTCTTGCCCGGCTCGTAGGCCGCGCGCGGAATGGACACGGAAATCTCCGTCTCCAGCGCACCCTGGGCCCACGAGAAGGAGTTGGTCGTGGACGGGAGCTTGGAGCCCGGGAAGCTGACTACGACCATCTGGTTCGTCGCCGTCTCGGCTGCGCGGGAGACCGCGTACACGAGCGTGGCCTCTTCGCGCGTGTCCTGGTTCGAGAAGTAGAGTTCGCGGGGGGCTTCGGAGACAAAGGTGCCGCCGGCAAACGGAGGGACGGGCGACCAGCCCTCGAACGCGCGCTCGATGCGGGCGAAGAGATCCTTCTGCGTACCCCTGACCTTGTCGCCATCCACGTCGCCGAGGCTGGCCGCGCGCCCCATGAACTGGTCGCTGACAACCTTGCCGTCCTTCTTCTTCCAGTAGAGGCGCATCATCGGGTAGCCCGTGTTGCTGCCGCGCACCCAATCGACCCAGCTCCTGTCATGGTCGTACGGGGCGTTGTCGTAGAACGCGCCCATGATGGCGCCGAAGGACTTCGCCCACTCCACGAACGTGTCGTCGCACCACTTGTCGTGGAACAGCGCACAGTAGTGGCACTGCGCAGGCTGCTTCGAAACGATCGCGATGAACGGAAGGTTGTTGTCCTCCGCGTACTTCTGCGCCTGCCGATAGTTCGAATTCCATTCGCCCGGCACAATCGGCCCAGACGAGATGGGTTCGCTCACCGCCGCCCATACGGCTACCGAGCACAATGCCGCCGCAAGCGCGGCGAATAGCTTCTTCTTCATCATTAGTCCTCCTTCTTAGACTCCGCAAACTTGACGTCGCCGTTTGGACGCAAGATGTCCGCCTTCTTGAAGAGGGCGGGCAGCAACGTCTCGGTCTGGAATTTCTGACGGCCTTCCTTGAGCGCGGCGGCGCGGATCTGCTCCCGCGTCCCCACCTCGTACAGGATCGGCAGCTTCAACACGATCCGCTGCAGCTTCCAGCGCAGGGGATCCAGCGTGACTGCGGATTCGGCACCCGCGCCGGACCTGGCTTCAAGCCGGATGATGTGGATCGCGTCCTCCAGCTCCAGCGGCTCCGTGTACTCGCCCACGCCCAGCTTCCCAACCTGCTTCGACAAATCCGGATAGATGCGGTCCAGCGCGGCGGGCGTGAACTCGCCCCAGGCCCCCACGCTCTCGTCCTCGTCCGCCGTGTCGGAGGCCGCGGCGACCACCATGAAGTCCTCGCCCTTCTCCAGACGCGCGTGCAGCTTCCGCGCCTTCTCGCGCTGCTCCTCCAGCAAGCGCCGCGAACGGGCCTTGAGTTCACCCCCGCGCTTGATGATTTCCTCGACCTGCGCCTCGTCCACGGAGACCTTGCCGGCCGCGGACTTCGCGATGAACGCGCCGATGAGGGCCGCCGACTCGACCTCGCGGTCCAGGAGGGCGCGCAGCTTTCCCCGCAACTGGGACTGGATGGTCGCGCGCGGATTCGCGTCCCCGGGCGCGCCATAGCCCGTTGCAATGTCGTTCCAGGCCTGTTCCAGGTCGTTCGAGGTCGCCACGACGCCAGCCTCCCCGGCCGCCTGCAGCAACAGCACCTTCGAGATGAACTGCCCCTGACGACGTTTCGCCAGACGCAGCTTCAGGCGCGGATCCGGCTTCGGGGAGGGGATGGCCCCCTTCAGATACAGCAGCGCCGCGTCCAAACGCACCAGTTCCTCGACCTCACCCTTCGTCAAGGCGGTGCCGTTCACCGCGACAAGCACATCGTTGGTCGCCATCGCGGCATACGAAACCGCATTCGTCCCCTTCGCCGCAGACGAATTCTGGGCAGAATCCGAACAGCCCACAATCAACATGCAGGCGAGCCCCGCCAGGATGACAGACAGATGCCTCATCGCACTTCCCTTGAAGAAATTGGCGGGGCGCCATCTCTGACACCCCGCCAAGATCCAGTTGAGTCAGACTCTAAGGATTAGAGGCTGGCGGAACCGTACCACGTGGCGACGCTGTACGAAGCGACGGCCTTCGGGACAACCTTGCCCCAGAGGTTGGCGCGGTTCGACATGATCGCCTTGGACTTGGCGGCGTTGTACTTGACGGACCACGTGCCGGACGCGAACGTCTTGCTGAAGTCTTCAACAGCCGTCGTCGCATCGCAGAGCTGGTAGGCCGGGCAGATTTCCTGACCCTCTTCATCGGAGCAGTCGATCGGGCCACCCCAGACGCCGGCGGCGTTGCCGCTGATCGCCTTGACGTGCTTGGCCCTGACATCGTACGTGCCGTAGCCGGCGACGTTGATGCCATCGCCGAACGTACCGGCGGCCTCAACCTGCGTCTTCGTCTTGCCGATGCGGGCGAGCCACTTGATCGACAGGAGGTCGGTCTCAGGGAGGACCACCTTGGACGCCGGGAGCCAGAAGAACTGGTTGCCGCTCATGTCTTCACCGACGGAGAGGTTCCAGATGGCCGGGGCGAGGACGTTCGCGTCGAGGATCGAGCCCGTGACGTCGTCCGTGCAGTCGCACGCGCAGCTGAAGATCACGCCCTGAACCTTGACCGCGACAACCTGGCGCCACGCTTCGCAGGAGATAGCCGTCGTGGGCTTGTTGATGCCGCACTCGTTGCCATTGATGACCGTCTTGATGTTCGCGCACTTGCACGTGGTCGTCTTGAGGTTCATCACGACATCGTAGACTTCGGCGCAGTTCGCGACGGGCGTTTCGCTGATATCGCAGTCCGCGTAGACAGCGCCCATGGCCGCAACGGCGGCCGCAATGAGGAGCTTCTTCATTTTCGTGTTCTTTCTGTTTACCTTGATCTCTTCAACCACACCTTCAGTTCCGGGACCGGTTCGCCGGCTCAGTTTCCAGGCTGAACCGGCAGTCCAAAAACCTCTGGTGATCGGAAGTTGTGAATATGATATCAAATGCATCGAGGGGACGCAAGGGGGCGTGAAAAAAAAGTTCGGATTTTTTCATGAAGTTTGTCATCGGAGGAAATCGCCGCATAAGCGCGCGCAACTTCGTATGATTTTCCTCCTGTGCGACTTCCCGTTGCATGCCGGATGCACGGCAGGCGGACAGAAAACCTCTTGTTCCGAAAAAACCACGAAGCCGAACCGCTGGAAATCGGTTCGGCCTCGTTCAAGGTTAAGAAAGACTCGCGACGCGGGGATTTACTGCCGCATCCGTTTGATTGTATGTCGTCCGAGATCGCCGATGACAGGCCGAGCCGTTTTTTTTCAAAAAGTTTTTCCAGGTGGCCGGCAGGTTCTCGGCGCCCCGCTACAAACGTTCCGCCGCAGCCGCCATTTCGCGGCCAATCGCGGCAATGCGCTTTTCAATGCGGGTCTTGATCTGGCTGACATTGTTCCGCCCCAGATGGAACTCCGCGACGGTCTCGTCCAGCGAGTGCCCTTCCTGGACATAGAAGCGGTACACGGCGCGATCGCGGTCGGACAGCGCCGTCTTCGTCAGCACGTGCTCGACGGCCGCCGCGAGGATCGCGCGCTGCCAGTCCGCATCGATCTCCTCCGAAGTCGGCGCGGCCAGGTTCTCGGCCATCGTCTCGTCCAGCTCGACGTGGTCGTCCTTCTTGCGCACCTCGTCCTTGCGGCGCTGCATGTGCACCTCGTTGACGATCATCGTCGCCAGATAGGAATGGAAGGCGCCCTTCCGCGGGTCGAACCGCCCGGTGCGCAGGACCTCGACCAGCTTGCCGAGCACCGTCATCACGATGTCGTCCGCTCCGGACTCGCCACCCTTGAAAACGGCGAAGGCGCGCATGGCCGGCGCATACAGGTTCCAGAAGCGCGCCCAGGCCGCCGCGTCCTGGCCGGGCGGGAGGTCCTTGATCTTCGCGATCAGCGTGAAGGATGTCTCGGGGAATGTCGCGGCCATCAGAGGTACTCCTCGCGACGGCGGGCCAGGATCTTCTCCGCGGCGGCGGCGGCCCGGTCCGCCTCGGCCGGCATGCCGCCCATTCTGTACAGGCGCTCCGCGCCGCGGTACAGCAGCAACACCAGCGGATCATCCTCGCCCGTGCGGATGTAGCTGGGAATTCCCGACTCCACCTCGTCGTCGACCTCGCCCGCCGCGGTGCGCTCCGCGACCGCAACCATCTTCCCGGCCAGGTCAAGGACGCCGCACTCGCCCTTCTCGAGGGCGTCGAACTCGCCGCCCAGGAAGGCCCATGCGTCGAGCTGCGCCCTGCGGAACTGCTCTTCGGAAGGCGAGACGCCCTCGTTGATGGGCGCATTCGCCGGCACCATGAAGATCTGGCCGAAGGAAGGCACGCTCGCGGCGGCCGCCGAGGCCCTGAAGCGCAGCGCGAACCCCGCGCAGGCGGCCAGGGCGAAGAAGACCGTGATGCACAGCGGCACGAGGATCTTCTTCGCGGACTTCGCGCGGCGCAGCTTGTCCCGGACCTCCTCCAGCTGTCGTTCGGACTCGAACGCCTCCTCCTCGCGGCGCGCGCGGTCGCGTTCGCGCCAGCTCGGACATGACCGGCCCGCCGGATTCAGATGGAGAAGCTTCGGCAGAACGTCGGCCCACGTGGGATTGTAGCCTTCGAGGTCGCCGACGACGTCCGTCCGCGCATCGCACCACACGCCCGTGAGCAGGCGGAAGACCAGCACGCCCAGCGCGTACCAGTCGCTTTCCTTCGACGCCGCCACGCCCATCTCGACTTCGGGCGCCATGTAGCCCACGCTGCCCATCACCGTCTTCTGCCCCCCGCGCACGGCGATGAGCGTCTGCTCCACCGAGAGCCCGAGGTCGGCGCGCAGGTCGGGATCGGCGATCTTCGCCACGCCGAAGTCGGAAATCACCACGTGCCCGTCCGGACCCACCAGCACGTTCTGCAGCTTGAGGTCGCGGTGGAGGATGCCCTTCCCGTGGATGTAGGCCAGTCCTTCGCGCAGGTCCTCGTACCAGGCCGCGACCTGTTCCTCGTCCGGCGTTTCGAGGTCCGCCAGCGTGCGCGGGACGCCGTCCGGCGCCACCACCAGCTGCATCACGAAATAGGGGCAGCCCGTCGCCTCGTCCTCGCCCACGTCGTACACGCGCACCAGCCGCGGATGCTCCAGCTTCGCCAGCAGGCGTCCTTCCGAGACGAAACGCTCCCGCGCGGCGGCGACCTGCCCGCGCGCGTAGGTGAAGAGCTTCAGCGCATAGCGCGCGCCCAGCCGCGCGTCCTCGACCTCGTAGACGTCGGCCATGCCGCCGCGCCCGACCAGGCGCACGACGCGCCAGGGGCCGATCTTCTCGGGAAGCGCCGCCGCGGGATTGTCGGTGTTTTCTGCCATGTGCCCATTATAGCACAAACGGCGGACCGCGCGGCTATTCGGCGGAACCGCCGCGGACAAGTCCGGCGAGCAGCGCCTCCCACTGGTCCAGGATCCGTTCCCGCCCGTAGTGCGCCGCGCAGCGGGCGCGGGCCCGTTCGCCCAGGTCGCGGCGGAGCCGCGCGTCGGACATCAGGCGGCGCAGACCCTCCGCGTAGGCGCGCTCGTCCGCCGCGACGACCAGACCGGTCTCGCCGTCGCGGACGATGTCGGCGACGCCCGGCAGCGCGTCGTGCGCGACGGCCGGCAGCGCGTACCCGGCGGCCTCGAGGAGCGCGAGCGGGAAGCCCTCGAGCGTGGACGGGAACGCGACGAACGCGGCCCGCGCGTATTCGCCCGCGAGGTCGTCCGTGAACCCGACGAAGTCGACCCGGTCCCCGACGCCGAGCCGCGCGGCGAGCGCGCGGCATTGGGCCGCGTAGCGCGTCGTGTCCTTCCCCAGCAGGCGCACGCGCCATCCGGGGAAGCCGGACGCGACCCGCGCGAACGCGCGCACGAGCAGCTTCTGGTTCTTGACCTTGTTGAGCGCCGCCGCGGGATAGAGGACCACGGGCTCGCCCCGGCTCTCGCCGCCCGGGCGCTCGGTGTAGTTGCCGATGGTGACGACGCGCGGATGCGGCGCCAGGCGGCGGAACTCGGCCTCGTAGTCGCGGCAGAGCACCTGCACGGCGTCGAAGCGGTCGAAGGCGCGGCGGATGCGCAGGTTGCGCAGCGGATGGCGCCACTTGAAGAAGCCGCGCGGCGCGAGGTGCAGCTGCAGCACCGTCTTCGCGCGGTCCGCGCGGACGAAGTATCCCGCGCGGTCGAGGTCGACGGCCTCGTTGGACCCGGTCGCGACGAACACGTCGAACCGTTCCGCGAGGCGGGCCTCCAGCTCGCCGCGCTCGAACAGGGCGACGTCGTGTCCCCGCTCCGCAAGCGCCGCCGCGAAGTTGCGCACCGCGCGGTCCGCGCCGCGGCCCGTCGACAGGCTGTCCTTGTAGACCGCGATCCTCACGGGGCCACCATCCCCTTCAGCAGCTCCCGCGAACGCGCGCGGTCGGCGTCCAGGCGCGCCGCGTCGAACGCGGCGAAGTCCGCGTACGCCGCGGGCTCGCCCGCGCGGAAGCGCGCGATGTCGCCGATGCCCGCCCCCAGGCCGTAGCGCGCGCCGAAGTCGACGAGACGGGACGCATTGGCGCGCGGGTCGTCCAGCGCGCCCAGCGCGACGAACGGCTTCCGGAAGACGGTCGCGAACTGCAGGCCGTGGAAGGAGTCGGTCACGACGGCGGAGGCGGACAGGATCTCGGCGACGAAGTCGAGCGGGTCCGCGTCGACGACGGGGACGACCTCCGGCGGCAGGTCGAGCCGCGGCAGCGGCCCCGCGCTCATCAGCCGCAGCGGCGCGCCCGCGCGGCGCGCGCAGGCGGCCAGCGCGTCGACGTCCGCCTGCGTGGGCGTGCGCACCCAGTAGGCCGCGAGCGCGCCCCGCGGGACCGCCTGCAGGCGGTCCGCCGCGAGGTCCGTCCACACCGCCGCGTCCAGCAGCAGCGTCGGGTCGAGCACCACCTCGGGACGCGTCCCCAGCAGCGCCTCGCAGATGCGCGCGCCGGACTCCTCGCGGCACGTGACCGCGCGGAACTTCGCGATCGCCGCGCGGTAGGCCCTGCGGAATTCCGGCGGCAGTTCGGAGATGCCGAAGCTCGCGGCGTAGGCGACGCGCGCCTGCCCTTCCGGAAGATCCGTCGCAAGGTACTGGTTGCGGCCGAAGTCGGTGTTGAGGAGCGGGTTCCAGATCTGGTCGCTGCCCACGACCACGACGTCGTACGGCGGCAGGCCGCGCAGCTCGTCCGGCGACCGGTAGAGACGCGCCGTCGGACGCACGGCCTCGTCGATCAGGCGCACGGTCTTCGCGCGCCGGACCTCGAAGCGGTCGCTCTGCAGATACCGCTTCGCGAACTTGCGGCGGTTGCGCCAGCGCTGGAACCACGGGGTCTCGGGATTCGTGATCTTGCCGAGCAGGTGGTTGTCGCGCGGGTCCATCCGGTGGTTGAGGACGTCGACGGACGCGACCCCGGGCAGCGCGCGCAGCGTGCGCGCGAGCGCCAGCGCCTGGAGGACGGCGCCGTAGTTCGTGCAGCGGAAGATGGTGTAGAGCGCGAGCGTCATCGGGCGGGACGGTATTCCTGCAGGATCAGCCTGCGCTTGCCCGAGCTCAGCACCGGCAGTTCGGACACGAATTCGAACCGGATGTCGGCATCCTCCCCCAGCACGGCGCGCATCTGCATCTCGGCCTTGCGGCAGTCGACCGCCGCCTCCGTCGCGCCCTCCTGCAGGTTCACCCGCACGACGTATTCCCGGGCCGCGCGCTGCACGATCTGCCACTGCCGCACCTTGAGGTTCCCGTAGATGCAGTAGGGGGCGTTGTTCAGCATGTCGACGACGGACCCGTCGGTCCGGTAGAACAGGTCGTTGCGGCGGCCCGCCAGGTTCCGCAGGCTGAGCACCTCCCCGTCGTCGGCGCGGCGGCCCGCCACCGCCAGGTCGCCGAGGTCGTAGCGGATCAGCGGCATGGCGCGGTTGATGTAGTCCGTGACCACGACGCGGCCGAGCTCCCCGTCGCCGGCCGGCTCGTCCGAATCCAGCTTCAGGACCTCGAAGCGGCAGTTCGCGCGGAAGAGCTCGATGTCGCCCCCGGGTCCGTTGAGGGCGGACTGCCCCAGCAGGCCGCTCTCCTCGTTGGCGTACTGGGAGACGATGCCGCACCCCAGACCGTCCACGACCTGCGCGCGCACGCGCTCCTGCAGCAGCTCGCCCACCGAAATGAAGGTCAGACGCCGCCGGGGTCTGAGGCCGTGGCGCACCATGTAGTCGGCCACACTGCCGATCGTCGTCATGTAGCCGCGCACGAAGCGGATGTCGTAGTCGTCGAGGGCCCGGACGATCCCCGCCAGCTTCTCCTCGGTCAGGTTCGAGTTGTCGGCGCGGAGGATGCACTGGTCGGGCACCCAGACCATCGTCGCGTCGCTCTGCCATCCCAGGGCGAAGGAGCGCAGCTGCATGAGCGGCAGGTGCGAATGGAAGCCGACCAGCTCGTTCACGGCCTTGAGCGTCGCCAGGCGACGGCGACGGCAACGCGTGTCGAGCGGAAACTTGAACGGCGTGCCGGTCGAGCCGCTGGTCGACTGGATGTGGAGCGGGCCCTTCTGCCCCGGCACGCGCGACGCGGGCAGGATGAACGCGTCCGGATCCGCGAGGATCGACGGCTTGTCCACGACGGGGAAGTCGGACAGCGCGGCGCCGCCGTGCTTCCGGTAGAACGGCACGTTCTCCCGCGCGTAGGCCAGGACGTCGGCGAGCATCCGCCGCCGGATCTCGCGCGTCCCCGGCTCGTCGCGCAGGACGCGCGAGATCTGCCGGTAGTCCTTCAGGAGCGCCCCGCCGCGCAGGACGTCCCCGAACCAGAAGAGGTTGCGCCTGATCCAGGCCCTCAGCACCACGTTCACCCTCGTTTCCTCCTCAACCCGCCATCCCGCGCAGGGTCCGGCGGTCCAGCTTGGCCATCGCGTTGCGCGGCAGGCGGTCCAGACGCACCAGGCGCCGCGGCACCTGGTAGGCCGCGAGCCGCGCGGACAGGTCCTTCAGATAGGCGGTCTCGTCGAAATCCGGCGCGGCGGCGACGTAGAACAGCACGGGGGCCATGCCCAGCACCGGATCCGGAGCCCCGACACACGCGCATTCGCGCACACCCGGATAGTCCTGGGCCACGCGTTCGACCTCGACCGGCGCGACCTTCTCGCCGCCGGTGTTGATGATGTCGTCCGCCCGGCCCAGCATGTGGACGAAGCCCGCGTCGTCGACATACGCGAGGTCGTTGGTCACCAGCCACTCCCCCTGGATCGCGTCGGCCGTCGCCGCGGGCAGGTCGAAGTAGCCGCTCATGCGCATGCCGCCCTTCAGGGCCATGCGCCCCGCATCGCGCGCGGCGCGCGCCAGGCCGAACGCCCCCGCGGCATCGAGCGTCCCCAGCTCCACGCCCGCGACGGGACGACCGAGCGTGTCCAGCTTGTCCGCCGCCTCCGGATCGGAGAACGTCAGGAAGATGGCGCCGCCCGTCTCGGACGACCCCCACGTGTTGACGAGCCGCACCCGCGGCAGCTCGGCGATGAGCCGCCGCTTCATCGGCACGGGCACCGATCCCGCGCCGAACTCGAGGTAGCGCAGGCCGCCCAGAACCGCGGCGAAGCGGTCGCCCATCTGCTCCAGCATCAGGTCCGCGGCCGTCGGCACGCAGACCATGCCCGTGCAGGCGAAGTCGCGCAGGCTGCGTTCGGTCGCCTGCGCGAACGCGAGGCCGTCCTGGATGACCACGGCGGCGCCGATCGACAGCGCGGTGCGCAGCACCCGCATGCCGACCGAATGGTTCAGGGGGATGGGGATCAGCACCGTGTCGTCGGCGCGCATGTCCACGCCCTTCCAGGTGTGGCGGACGATCTCGCGGACCGCGCCCTGCGACAGCATCGCCCCCTTGGGCGTGCCCGTCGTGCCGGTGGTGAACAGAATCTCGGCGATCTCGCCGTCCCCGCGGACGGCCGGACGGGGCGGCTCGGCGGGCGACCCGTCGCGGGCGATCCCGGCCAGGACCTCCGCCGTGAGGACGGCCTTCGGCCCCAGGTACTTCACCAGCGGCTCCAGGGCCGCGTCCCTGATATGGCGGTCGAACGGCGCGGTGACGGCGCCGACGAGCTGGGCAGCCAGCAGCGCGACGACGTAGTCCGGCGACGCGACCGCGGCGAGCATCACCTTGTCGCCCGGGGCGACGGACAGCCGGTCCCGCAGCGCGTCCGCGCAGTGCGCCACGCGGTCGCGCACCTCCCGGTACGTCAGGCGCAGGTCCCCGCAGCCCAGGCAGAGCGCGTCGGGCCGGGCCGCGGCCCGCGCCAGGAAGTTCTCGATCCAGCTCCCGCCGATCCGGTCGCCCCCGCCCCGGCAGTCGGCCACGAGCGCGGCCATCGCGGCGGGACTGTTGAAGTTCGCGGGCGTGATCCGGTCGTAGGGGATCTCGATCGCGAAGGCCGCCTTCAGGGACGTCACGGCCTGCATCATCGCCAGGGAGTCGAGCAGCCCGTCGTCCGCCATGCGGTCCGAGCGCGAGAAGTCGACGCCGGGCAGCTTCTCGGCCAGCAGCTCCCGGACCCGCCGGAGCAGGTCCGGGTCGACGGCGGACGCGTCCGGCGCCGCGGCGCCGTCCAGACCGGCCGCCCGCCGGGACGCGGCGTGCTTCGCCGACCGGAAGACGCGGCGCGAGGTGTTCATCATCAGGACCACGGCCGGATTTCCGCCCACGACCTGCCGCGGCGCGACGTCGCGCATCACCATCGCGCCCATCGAGACGACCGCGTCGTCGCCGACTTCGACCTCCTCGCGCACGGCGGCCGAGATGCCGAGGAAGACGTTCCGGCCGACGCGGCAGGAGCCCGCCAGCATCGCGTAGGAGCTGATCTGCGCGTTCGCCCCGACCACCGCGTCGTGGCCGATCGTGGCGTAGGTCTGGATCCAGACGTTGTCGCCGACTTCCGCGTCCGCCGAGACGACCGCGCCGAGCCGGATGACCACGCCGGCGCCGAGCTTCGCCGTCGGGCTGACATGCGCCATCGGATGCACGATGGTCGCCAGCGGGAAGCCGTGCGCCCGCACCTTGTCCGCCATCAGCATGCGGTAGTAGGGTTCGCCGGACGCGATCGCGACCTCCGCCGCGTCCGCGGCGAAGGCCGCGCCGAACGCGTCCAGGGGCAGCATGCGGTGGTTCCGGAACGTCCCGGCCGGCCGCGTGTCGTCGATGAAGACGATCTCGGTCCAGCGCCCCGCCAGGTCGGGGAAGCGCTCCACCATCTCCAGCAGCTCCTTGCCGGAGCCGCCCGTGCCGTAGATTCCCAGGGTCTTCATTCCGCGATCTCCTTCACGCACCGCGCGATCTCCCGCACGGTCTCGGGCGCCAGCCCGTAGTAGGTCGGCAGCGTCAGCACGCGCCGCGCGGCGTCCTCCGCCACCGGACACGTCCCGCGCGCGTAGACATACGGCGCGAAGTCCGTCAGCAGCGGGTAGAAGTAGCGGCGGGCGAAGACATTGCACGCCTTCAGCCCCTCATAGACGCGTTCGCGCGTCTCGAAGTCCTTCAGCAGCACGGGGCAGTACGCGCAGTTCAGCGACTTGTCCAGGCAGGTCACGGACGGGCAGTCCGCGAAGGCCTCCGCGTACGCCGCGTGCACGCGCCGCCGCCAGTCCAGCAGGTCGTCGATCTTCTTCAGGCACTCGAGCCCCATCAGGGCCTGCAGCTCGTTCATCTTCGCGTTCGTCCCCACGTCCACGCACTCCAGCTCGCTGTGAATCGCGAAGTTGCGCAGGTCGAAGAGCTGTTGCTGGAGCGCGGCGTCGCGGAACACGAGCAGGCCGCCCTCGCACGAGTGGAAGAGCTTGGTGGGGTGCAGCGAGAACATCGACATGTCGCCGTGCCGGTGGAGGTCCGTGCCGAACGCGTGCGCCGCGTCGTAGACGATCTTCACGCCGTACTTCTCGCCCAGCCGGCGGAAGCCCTCCACGTCGCAGGCGTTGCCGTAGACGTGGACGGGGACGATGGCCTTCGTGCGCGGCGTGATCAGCTTCTCCGCGGCCGCGGGCGAGAGGCAGAGCGTCTCCGGGTCGACGTCGGCGAAGACCGGCAGCGCGCCGATGCGCCGCAGCGCGTGGCTCGTGGCGACGAACGTGAACGGCGTCGTGATCACCTCGCCGCCCGCGAGGCCGAGCGCCTGGAAGCCGATCTCGAGGGCCAGCGTCCCGTTGCTGAAGAGCGCGAGGTTCGTCTCGGGCACCCCGAGGCGGGCCGCCAGCGCCGAATGGAACCGCCGGTGCACGGGCCCGTTGTTGGTCAGCCACTGGTTCGCCCAGATCTCCTCGCAGCCCTTCTTGAAGGACTCGAGGTCGGGCAGGTACGGGCGCGTGACGAGGATGGGTTGATCGAAGCGTTTCATGGGGCACCTCAGGCTTTGGAGAAGGAGACCCTGATTCGGCGTCCCCTCCAGAAATAGGGGATCGAGAACGAGAAGATCTTCTTCCCCTCGTGCGGCAGGTACAGGTGGCGGAACTTCCGGGTGAAGCGGAATCCGAGGAAGCGGTCGATCCGGAAATACCACTCCTGCAGCTGGCGCTCCTGCTCGGCGAGCGCGAGGGAGGACCAGATGCCGGTGCCGGTGCGGCGGCAGACGCTCATCGGGCGCGAGAAGTAGAAGATCTTCCCGCGGGACAGGTAGAAGTAGAAGTCGCAGACGTCCCGGCGGATGAACGCCCGCTCCGCCGGCGTCATCTCCGGAAGGAGGTTGCGGTGGAGCGTCGAGGAGAGGTGGCAGAACTGCGTGGTGTAGATGTCGTAGATCCGGCTGCCGCCCTTCACCTGGCGGCCCTTCACCTGCAGCAGCTCCCCCGCCGCGTCGCGGTACTCGCACGCGTGCGCGCACAACGTGCACGCGGGGTGCGCCTCGAGCGCGTCCACCTGCAGCTGGAGCTTGTCCGCCGCGCACCAGTAGTCGTCGCCCTCGAGCAGATGGTAGTACGGCGTGTCGATCCGGTCGGCGATTTCGAGGAAGCCGCTCCGTCCCTGCCGGTAGTAGTTTTCCGCGTGCAGCACGGGGACGACGCGCGGGTCCCGCGCGGCGTACCGCCGCACGATGTCGGCCGTCCCGTCGGTGGACGCGTCGTCGATGACGATCACCCGGATCGGGAACGACGTCTTCTGCCCCAGCACGCTGTCCAGGCAGCGCGCGATGTTGTCCGCGTGGTTGTAGGTGATGACGACCACGGTCACGAGGGGCTTCGCCTCCGGCCGCGCGGG